>PIVQ01000206.1 GCA_003354055.1 Desulfobacteraceae bacterium
ATGGATTGTTTATCAGTGCTTCCCTCATTTTCGGCCTGAACACTGCCCTTCATTGTATCAACAATTTCGCCAAGGGTTTTAAGCGCTGCCAGGTCATCAGGATTGAGTTGGGGCAAATCAGGAAACTTTTCGGTTACGGCAGAAAGTATTTCAACCCGCTTAATTGAATCAATGCCGAGATCCGCTTCCATATCCATCTCAAGATCAAGCATTTCAACGGGATACCCTGTTTTATCAGATACCACTTCAAGCATTATTCCCTGTAGTTTCGAAGCATTTGCAGGTGCCTTAGTTGCAGGGGCTTCAGGGACAGCCTGTACAGCAGCAGGTAGCTCAGGAACGACAGGGTCTGAAACCCTGGTGGTTAAATGGACTTCAGGTTCAGCTTCCGGTTTATTAACCGGTTCTTTAACTAAGCTGGCAGTCGAACTTGCCACAGGCCATCTCTCCTGCGAAGATTCTAAAACCGGTTTCGGCGGTTCCATCGGTTCTTCAGAGATTACAGGGCTGATGGAAGGGGATACAGCAGGTTCTACCTTTTGAATTTCAACAGAACTGCCCGTTTTTACAAGATCCAATGCAGACACAGCCACATCTGCGCTCTGTTGTAAATAATCGGCATGAACTTTTAATGTCTCACCATGGTATTGATGAAACATCTCCATACTTTTGCCGATATTTTCAGGGAGTTTTACACCGGGATTCTGTTTTACCAGTTCAAACTGCTTTCCCATTAAGTCATGGAAAGACCGGGTGTAGTCTCCGGCATTTGAGATATACTGTGCATGGACTGACAACGTTTGGGTCTGGTGGTTGAAAAAATTTTCAATCGTATTCTGGATGGTTTCCATATCATGGTTCGAATGTTTCTTTTCCATCACAATGTCGCCTTTTTTGATTTCACCTTGCTTACCTTTTGGGGATTCCATTATTTTATAATCGTTGTTCCCGCTTCCTGAATTTTTTTCCATTACAGGTACTTCCTTTATTACCGTTACTATTTTTTCAACCGGAACTTGGATTTCTTCTCTTATTATCTCAGGTTTTGTCTGTTTGATTTTAAAGCCGTCATTCAATGAATCCTCGAAGGCTTTTTGGGTTTTTTCACTTACATAATTGCTGCCGTTTAACCTTAAGTTCATTAAGCCGGATTTTTTACTTTCCGGTTTTTCAGGCAAAATCATGTATGGGTCGATATCTGAAAGAGGAATGCCGCATACGCAAAGTGCAACAGCGGTTTTTCTCATCTGCCTATCAGAGCAGCCCTTGGGACTTGTGTTTACAGCCAGTGCAATATGTTCTTTATCGTCAAGTATATTGCCGACAAGCTTTGCAAGTACGTTTTTCGGTCCGAATTCAACAAAGATCCTTCCGCCTGCTCCATAAATATTTTCAATTTCATTTCTAAAAAGAACAGGATTAAGAATATGATTTTTTAATATTGTTTTAATCTCTTCGGGATCTTCCGGATATTTTTTTGATGTGGTATTTGAAAAAATAGAAAGCTTAGGTTTTTTAAACTCAACCGTATCAACGGCTTTTGCAAATGGCTTTTGGGCATGGCCCACAAGGCTTGTATGAAAGGCTGCTGAAACCGGAAGCGAAATGACCGTGTACCCTTTTTCCTTTAGAACAGGGATGATTGCCCGGGTTGCTTCCTTAGACCCTGCAATAACCACCTGTTTCTTGGAATTATAGTTTGCAATGGTAATATCGGAATATTCTTTTAATTCGTCTTCAAGATTATCAATATTCCCCATTACGGCAAGCATGGTTCCGGCATCAAAATCATCGTTTTCAGGTGCTGCCATGGCCTTTCCCCGGGACATGGCAAGATAATAAAAATCTTTTTCGCTTAGAACACCCGATGCCCAGAGGGCAGTTAGTTCCCCAAAACTGTGACCTGCTGCAAAATCCGATTCATACCCGGCATTTTGAAAGATTTTATAGAATCCGGCTGACAGAGTCCCTATTGCCGGTTGGGCATTTTCAGTCTTTGTTATTTTGTTCTGATCACTCTTTTGGTCATCTTCGTTAAATTTGGGAATCGGGAAAACTTTATCCGTTAGTTTCTCTTTGCCGTCCTTGATAAAAATTTGATCAATTTCAGCAAATCCATCTTTTACCACGGGAAAATTCATTGCCACTTCTTTTCCCATATTTACATATTGAGATCCCTGGCCGGAAAAAAGTGAGACAACACGGCCGTGGGTCTCCATTCCGCAGGATCGAAAATAAATTCCCTTTGGATGGGTAAAGTGTTCAAGTTCAATATTTGATTCAAGCTTTGAAATAGCAATTTTAAGAAGGCTCAAGGCTTCATCAATAGAGCTCACAACAAAACCTACCCTGGCATCATTTTTTTCAACAGGGCAGATTGCGTTATTTATAATTAAATCCCAATAAACCGATTCTCTTTTATCTGAATCAAGGCCAGCTCTAACAGATTTGCATTTATCAAGAAGGCTTTTTGTATCATTCGCCCTTATGACTACGGAACTTGGGACATCATGAAGCCTGTACCTGTCGCTGTGACTTTTCGTATGCTCCTCCAGGGTAACATGAAAATTTGTGCCGCCAAATCCAAATGCGCTGACACTGGCACGCCTTGGGATTCCGCTACCTGACGGAAACCAGGGTCTTGTCTCGCTGTTTACATAAAAGGGGGTATTCTCTACATCCATGTCCGGATGGGGTTTTGTGACATTTATTGTTGCCGGCAAAATCTTGTGATGAAGAGCAAGGACGGCTTTAATAAGCCCTGCCGAACCTGCCGCAGACTTGGTGTGGCCTATCTGGGATTTCACACTGCCAAGGGCAATATACTGCCTCTTATCATTATTTTCCCCGAAAACCATTTTTAACGCTTTGAACTCAGCATTGTCTCCGGCAGCTGTTCCGGTGCCGTGGGCCTCAACAAGACCTATGCTTGACGGCGGGTAGCCTGCGTTTTCATAGGCGCTTTTAAGGGCCTTGGCCTGGCCTTCGGGCCGTGGCGCATAGATGCTTTTGAACTTTCCGTCACTGGATGTTCCTATCCCTTTAATAACGGCATAGATTTTATCATTATCCCTTTGAGCATCTTCAAGGCGCTTTAGCAGAACCATGCCAACGCCTTCGCCCACAAGCATTCCCTTTGAATCAACATCAAATGATTTAACGTTATCATCTTTGGTAAAAGCCGGTGTCTTACTGAAACAAAGATACATAAAAGGCGAATTGTCAGTGTCAACTCCCCCTGTGATCATCATTTCGCTCCGGTATTCCAGAAGATCGCTCATGGCCATCTTAAGGGCGGTGAGTGAACTTGCGCAGGCTGCATCCAGAACACAATTTGTTCCGCCAAGATTCAATCGGTTGGCGACACGTCCGGAAATTACATTACCAAGCATTCCCGGAAATGAGTTTTCTTCCCAGGGAATATAGGCTTTGGCGATTTTTTCAATGATCTTATCAGTATCATTTGGGGATACGCCGCTGTTCGTCAGAACCCTTTTCCATACCGGATATTGAAGTCTTGTTGTAAGAGGCGTTATAAGCTTTTGACCGCCTCCCACCCCTAAAGTGATTCCGATATTGTCCCGGTTTTGTTCATCACCATACCCCGCGTCTTTTAATACATCCCGTGCAACCACAAGGGCTAAAAGCTGTGATACATCTGTAACTTCAAGAAAATTCGGCGGAAGGCCGAATTCCATTGGATTAAAATCAATATCAGGGATAAAACCGCCACGTTTGCAATAGGTTTTATCCGGTGTGTTCGGATCCGGATCATAATAATCATCAATTTTCCATCTTGATTCAGGCACATCTATGATGGAATCCACCTCATTAACAATATTATTCCAGTATTCTCCCCTATCTTTTGCATCGGGAAAAAGTGCAGACACGCCAATGACGGCAATGGGAGTTTTTTGAAGTTTTAAATTAACGTCAACCGAACTTTCATCTTTTCTTGAAGCCATAATATAAAATCATTTCCTAAGGATTTTGTAAGCAACTATAAAACTTTTGATCTGGCATATAATTAAAATTCACAAATTGAATCATAATCGCTCTGAATAGACTCTTCCCTAATCCTTCACAAGTTTGAGGGTTTTATTTTACATAAATTTTACAGGACATGGCACCAGTGCAACTATAGTTCCATGCTTGGAAAAAATGATTTTTCATGGTAAGAAATTTAAAAGTGGGTAAGTATCTCGGGCGCCTTTGAAGTTCTAACGTATCCGGCTAATATAGGTAAGGTTCATCATGATCAAAAAAAAGTTCAGGCGGTTTTTATACCATTATCTTTTTCCCTATGGCGGGGTTTTTCTGGTTAAACTCTTATCGGCTACCTATCGGGTTCGTATCGTGGATCCGGAAAATGAAACAGGTATTCTGAAAAGTAAAAAGCGTCTTGTCTATGCCTCCTGGCATCAGCGGTTTTTCCCAGGCATCACCTTTTTTTCAACCCGCAAACCCATTGCCATTATAATTTCAAAAAGCCGGGATGGTGAAATGGCGGCAAGAGCTGTTGATATCCTGGGGTGGCATTCGGTTCGAGGCTCCTCTTCAAAAGGGGGGAAAGAGGCTTTGGATGAAATAAAGACTCTGGGCAGTTCCCAACATAAGGTCGGTCATATCGTAGACGGTCCCCAGGGCCCCTTTGGTGTTATCAAACCGGGATTGATCCGCATTGCCCAATATGCAGATCTGCCGATCGTTCCCACCATTACCTCAGGCCAGAATCGCTGGGAGTTCAACTCCTGGGACCGGTTTCTGGTTCCCAAACCCTTTTCCCGGGTTATTATCCGGTTTGGACAGGCCATTCATGTGCCTGATGAAATGGATGAAGAGGCATTTGAAGCGACTCGCCTTAAGGTGGAAACGCGGTTGAAGGATCTCTATGAAGATACCGATCTCATCTGGGATTCTCCTGATCGTATCAAGGCCATTTATGAATAACGTTTCAGCAATTATTTAATATAGACCCCAATTGGGGATTGCTGATAACGGGTTTTTGAAATTTGCCTTCTTCCTCTTATTGGTATAAACTATTTGGCGTTTTGTTTTCAATTTCCGGGGGCTGCTAAACAGGGTGTATAAATAAGACTATGATCAAAAGAATCGTAACTTCAACAATTAGGCAGGCACTGCCATGGGTGATGCTGATCCTGATTCTCTGGCCTGCGTATTCATTTGCGGTTTCGCCGACAATTCCCTTAACCGACACGGAAAAACAATTTCTTTCCGATCATCCAACCATCCGCCTTGGGGTGGGGGTGGCATTCCCTCCTTATATGTGGGTTGAGTCAAAAAAAGGGAGACAACCGGTTTTCAAGGGAATGGTCTCGGACTATGTGGATATTCTGGCCCGGCGTCTGGGCGTGGACATGAAGGTCGTGTTTAACATTCCTTTTGATGAAGCGTTAGCCCGGGGGCGTAGCGGAGAAATAGATTTTTTTCCCTGTATTTCCAATACCCCTGAACGGTCTAAGTTCCTTTCCTTTACAGCCCCATATATATCCTACCCCATGGTGATCATCACCCGGGAAAATTCACCCATCATCGATAATATCAACGATCTTGCCGGAAAACGCGTCGCTGTGGTCAAACACCTCTTCGTGTACAGCACTTTACTGAGGGATTATGATCATTTAAAGCTTAACTATCGAGATAGCAGAACAATTGATGAAAACCTTGAGGCGGTTTCCTTAGGGAATGCAGATGCCTGTATCGTCAATCTTGCGGCAGCCAGTTATTATATCCAGCAAAAAGGCCTGACCAACCTTCGCATTGCAGCCCCAATCGACTGGAAAGGTCTTAACCTGTCCATGGGGGTCCGCAAAGACTGGCCGATATTCCGTACCATCATTGAAAAGGCGCTGTCGTCAATTACCCAGGAAGAAAGAGACAGTATCAGTCAGCGCTGGATTAAGGTCAGGTTTAACCCCGGCGTTGACATGGGGTTGGTTTGGAAGTGGGGAATCGGTATCGGGTTTGGGGTGGCGGTCTTGTTTGCGCTTCTCTTTGTCTGGAATCGGCGGTTGAAAAAAGAGATTTATGAAAAGGAAAAAGCTGAATTAGCACTGAAACAAAGCCAGCGGCAGCTGACCACCCTCATGGGGAATCTCCCCGGGATTGCGTATAGGTGTATAAATGATGAGGACTGGAGCATGCTGTATTTAAGTGACGGCTGTCATACCCTTACCGGGTATCACCCTCATGATCTTACATCAAAACAGGGCAAAACCTGGAATGATCTCATTGTTTCCCAGGACCGGCAAATGGTCTGGGAAATTGTTCAGAAGGCAGTAGATAACTGTCGTCCGTTTACAATAGAGTACAGGATCAAGGACCGGGACGGCAATGAAAAGTGGGTATGGGAAAAGGGGATTCCCCAGCCTGAAGATGAAAATGGGCGAGTCGTCTTAGAGGGATTCATCAATGATATTTCAGACCGCAAACAGGGTGAGTATGAAAGGGAAGCCTTAGAATCCCAGTTGCGCCATGCCCATAAGATGGAAGCCATCGGAACTCTGGCAGGCGGGATTGCCCATGAGTTCAACAATCTCCTGGGTATTATCCTGGGCAATGCAGAACTGGCCATTGATGATGTCCGTGAGAACCAAACAACTGAAGAGTCCCTTCAAGAGATAAAGACCGCCAGCCTCAGGGGACGGCGTGTGGTTAAACAGCTTTTGAGTTTTAGTCACCCTGGTGAACACAGAAAACAGGTGGTTAATATGGCTGACATTCTCAACGAAGCTATGGGATTTTTAAGGGCATCGATTTCTTCGAGAATACAGTTGCAACATACCATTGCAAAGGATTGCAGTCCTGTCATGGCCGATACAACCCAGATCCATCAGGTCATAATCAACTTGTGCAGTAATGCAGCCCAGGCTATGGACGCTGACGGCGGCACCATTGATATCGATCTTGTAAATGTTCATATCAGTCAACAGCAGATTTTTGCCGACCAGATACTTATACCGGGTGATTACCTTAAGCTCAGTGTCTCAGATTCAGGATGCGGGATTACCGATGATGTTCTTAAAAAAGTGTTCCATCCTTTTTATACCACCAAAGAGGTGAACGAGGGAACTGGCATGGGGTTAGCCGTGGCCTACGGTATTGTCAAAGGCCATAACGGTTTTATTTCCATCCAGAGTAATCCGGGAATAGGAACGAAAATTTCCTGTTTTTTCCCACTGGCAGATACCGATTTTACCCGGGATCCGGAAACGGATGAACAATTGCCATCCGGTAATGAATCCATTCTCTTTGTGGATGATGAAGCCGCGTTGGCTAGCATGGGAAAAAAAAGGCTGGAAAGACTTGGATATAAGGTGATCACCTGTACAGATCCAGGGGAGGCGGTTGACCTGTTTTGGGAAAATCCCAAAGGCTTTGATCTGGTCATCACAGATTATTCCATGCCTCAAATGACCGGAGACCAATTGATTCGTAAACTCAAATCCATACGTCCTGATATCAGGACCATCATCACCAGCGGATATGATCAAACCGTTGACAATAACGATAAGGGCGCTGACAGTTATCTTATGAAACCCGTGGATGCCTCTGATATGGCCACTATGGTCAGAACGGTACTTGATACTAAAAAATAGTTATTTGAGTTGATTCACGGCCTCCATGATCATGCCCAGCTCCGGCCGGACATTTATATCAGAGACATGAATCCATTTGATGATACCCTGTTTGTCCACAAGGATCAGGGCACGCTCAGCTATACCGTCGGTGCGCAGCACCCCATAGGCATCTGCCGTTTTTCCATGGGGCCAGAAATCAGAAAGCACTTCAAACCAAAGATTTCCCATTGCCCGGGTCCAGGCAAACAGGGAGGGGATATTGTCTGTTGTAATGCCCAGGAGAATGGTATCTTTTTTTTCAAACAGGGGCCGGGCAAGATTATAACCGGGCCATTGGTCTGAACAGACCGGAGTCCAGGCTGCCGGAATAAAGGTGATAAGTACGTTTTCCTTTCCTTTGTACTGGCTTAAGGTGACGGTGTCGCCGGATACGGACTTCAGGGTGAAATCCGGAGCCATCTGTCCCGTGGATACCTTTAGCTGGCTGTCCACAGGTTTCAGCAGGCCCGGATCATAGATTTTATCTCCATAGACCTGTGATCCTGCAAACGCTGCCACCGGCAAAATCAGGCCTGTCAGAAGAATGAGAAACAATAATTGCTTCATGCCGTCTCCTTCCATCTGTTAATCCGATGCCTCCAGCAATCGGTTAAAGAATCCGGTAAGATCCTTAATGTCACCTGAGTGGGTGAAAAAAACACGACTGCCTTTGGGGTTGCCGGGGTGGAGCCCGATAAAAAAGGGAGTGCCTTTTTCGCCTATTTTTTTATGGATAAAGAATTTTCCGTCGCTGAACAGGGGAAATTCGATTGCATAAGTCTCTTTGAAAAAGTTGACCTCAAACTCAGAGTTACCTGCCCCGATCCCGATGAGGCGGATTGATTTACCGGTATGATTCTTTATTTTCTTGTACAGCTCATTTACCTGCGGTGCTTCCCGCTGACAGATGGGGCAGTACATGGAAAAAATTTCAATGAGCAGAATATCTGCCTTTATCTGGTCAAGCGTAAAATAATCTTTGGAGGGAATCCCAAGATCGGTTTGGTGGTTTTTGTCTATGGGCGCAGGGAGGCTGAACGACAGATCTATATCGTCTGAACCGGCGTCTGAGCCAGAAACACCTCCCATTATACTCATACATATCAAGAGAATGAGAACAATAAACCGGTGCATTGGTATCTTCCTTATTTTCTTATGAGATTGGCTTTAAGGGGTAACTTCCCCGGGTTGCGTATAGCCTTTTTCCTTGGCCTGTATGTCCAGGTGAAGGGTGGTGACCTGTTCAAGTTTTGGAAAGAACCGTCTGCCCAGCTCCCGGGTATCAATGGTTTTCAGATAGTGTCTGCAATGATCGCAGCAATATACTCTGAATTCTGGTTCTTCTTTGGAATAAAAATAATGCTGGTTTTTTCGGTCTGTTGATTCGCAGAACATACAGCCCATCCGTCGGGTTTCCCATATGTGATTGCACAGGCTGCAGCAGACCTGGCGTTTACCGGTTTCATCCAGAAAAGAGAGATCCGGCTGACCGCCGCATATCGGGCAATATCCCTTGCCCATGGCAGGCATGCCTTTAAGGTAAACGGTCAGTTGAGCCGCACCGGCCTGGATGGAAGGAGCCATGGCAGAGAAACCGAAAAAGGCCAGGGCCTCAACACTAACTCCGCATTTATCTGCCATATCCGTGATATCCCGGCTGTCAAGCAGGGCTGAAAATAAAGCGGCAAGATTAAGTTTGTTTTTATCCGGGGTATCCTTTGACAGGATATCTGCCAGATCTTCCCCGGCCTGGGCCAGTTTGGGAGCATGGGCCACTGCCAGGCGGCATATTTTGTCCATCAGTCTTTCAGCCTCCGCCAGGTCAATTTTGAACTGGTCCGGACTGATCAGGGGCATTTCATTTTCCTGTTTAAGTGCCAGTGTTTGAGTGTCAATGATGATGGGGGGCAGGTTAATCTTAGACCGGCAATGGGCCTGGGCCGAAAAGACCAGGCTGTAAAATTCAATCAGAGGGCCATAGGCCGGTCTGATTTTCTCCAGGGCTTCTGCTGTCCTGCAAATCTGATCTTCGGTAACATCATAGGTCAGGGTCTGGGCCAGTTCCGGTCCTGCTGCCTTTTTTGTAGGCGTGCCTGGGGTATAGGGGGCTTGGGTCATTATATTATTCCTTGAAATTCCCCGGGGAGAAGTCCCCCCCGGGGAAAAGGTTTTCCCTTACAACAATAGGGTTTGTTATACTTTCATGAGTCTGCCAAAGGGTCCCATCATCTTACGGATGGCAGTACCGCGGCTCATATTGCCGCGGTCTGTACTTGCCACGGCATAGTCTGAGTAAAGGGCTGGATCCAGGGCCACAAGATAGATGACATTTAGATCGCCTGCATCCAGAAGCATGGCTTTGGGATAGCGCTGTTGTACCTTTTTCAGGCGTTCCTCAGCCAGGGCCAGCATCTCGGACCTATCGCCGAAGTTCATGCTGCCGGTGGGACAGGTCTTTACGCAGGCCGGTTTCAACCCGTTGTGGATTCTGTCATTGCACATGTCGCATTTGGCCAGGGTACCGTCAGGGCCCTTTCTGGGTATATTATAGGGACAGGATTCGAT
>PIVQ01000958.1 GCA_003354055.1 Desulfobacteraceae bacterium
GGGCCACCCCGGTTGAGTTGAATTTTATACAGGTAACCAAAATTTAATTTGGTTCTTAATAGCGAGTTTCAGGAGTATTAAAATGGCAAAGAAAGTAATGACACAAATAAAGCTTCAGGTTCAAGCGGGTAAGGCGAATCCGTCTCCTCCCATTGGTCCTGCGCTGGGTCAGCACGGTGTGAACATCATGGATTTCTGCAAGGCTTTTAATGCCAAAACCGCTAATGATGCCGGGCAGATTATTCCAGTTGTCATCACCGTGTATCAGGATAGATCTTTCAGCTTTATTACCAAAACGCCTCCTGCTTCAAGATTGTTGCTGGCAGCAGCGAAGCTTAAAAAAGGGTCGGGCGAGCCCAATCGTGACAAGGTGGGGAAAGTAACCCGCGACCAGCTTGTTGCTATTGCAGAAACAAAGAAAGAAGATTTGAATGCCTCAGATATTGATGCAGCCGTAAAGATTATTGCAGGCACGGCCAGAAGCATGGGGATAGAAGTAGTTTAACTTTAAGTATAAGAGTGAAGAAAAATGCCAAAGCGGAGTAAAAAATATATCGAAGCACTGAAAAAGGTCGACAATACTCTTCAGTATGGTCCCAAAGATGCCATGGAGCTTGCCGTATCTTCCAGTTATGCCAAGTTTGACGAAACAGTTGATGTTGCAGTCAGGCTGGGTGTTGACCCGCGGCATGCCGATCAGATGGTCCGGGGGACCGTTGTGCTTCCGAATGGACTTGGAAAAGAGGTCAAGGTGCTTGTGTTTGCCAAAGGTGAAAAAGAGCAGGAAGCTCTGGATGCCGGCGCAGACTTTATTGCAACCGATGAGATTGTCGGAAAAATCAAAGACGGCTGGTTCGGTTTTGATAAGGCCATTGCAACTCCTGACATGATGGGTACAGTCGGTAAGCTGGGTCGGGTCTTAGGGCCCCGTGGTCTTATGCCCAACGCTAAAACCGGTACTGTTACCTTTGAACTTGAGAAGGCTATCAACGAGCTCAAGGCTGGTAAGATTGATTTTAGAGTGGAAAAAGCAGGTATCATTCATGTGCCCGTTGGAAAGATCTCCTTTGGTGCTGAAAAACTTTTTGAAAATGTTACTGCTTTTCTGGACAAAATCCTTGCTCTCAAGCCGGCCTCTGCAAAAGGGGTTTACATGAAATCAATTTGTATTTCATCAACAATGGGTGTTGCTATCAAGGTTGACCCTCTGTTGATTAAATAGGTTTATCAGGTATAACTGATTTAACCACGTAGTACCAACCAAACCTGTCATAGACAGTAGGTGCATGAAACCATGCATAATCGGATTTGCCGGCCTGCCGAGACAGAAGAATAAATTTTTGTTTTGGTTTAGTTGGCACCTTCGACAGAATTTCATTAATGGAAGGAGGTGTAAGTAAATTGTTGAACATATCCCAGAAACAAGAGCTGGTCGAAAGACTATCCAAGCAGCTTGCGGAAGCGGAAATTACAGTAGTGGTCGACTATAAAGGGTTGACCGTGCTGCAGATAACCGAACTTCGAGCAAAGCTAAGGGATGCAGGCGTCCAGATGGAGGTCGTTAAAAACACCCTTATGAGAAGGGCGTCCCAAGGGACCGATTCCGAGGTGTTGACTGATCTTTATAAGGGTCCCAATGCTATTATTATCTCTAGTGATGATCCTGTAGCCCCTGCTAAAATTCTCGCAGACTTTGCAAAAGACAACGATAAGCTTGAACTCAAAGGTGCTTCCCTCGCAGGTAAGTTCCTCGGTGAAGAAGAGATCAAGCAGTTGGCAAAAATGCCGTCCAAAGAAGAATTGCTGGCCAAACTGGTGTGTACACTCAACGCCGTTCCCACGAACCTGGTCAACGTGCTCTCAGGTGTTCCCAGAGCGTTTGTCAATGTGCTTAATGCAGTTAAAGATCAAAAAGACGCAGCATAGGAACGCGGCTTAACCAAATTAAACCAAAACACTATTTAAAAATACGATATATTTTCGTGTCAATTTTAGGAGAATTAAGATGGCTGATATAACAAAAGATGACGTTATTGAATTTATTGCGAGCATGACTGTTCTGGAACTTTCAGAGCTGGTTAAAGAACTTGAAGACAAATTTGGCGTATCTGCTGCTGCACCCGTTATGATGGGCGGCGCAATGCCTGCTGGTGGTGATGCCGGTGCTGCTGCAGAAGAACAGACTGAATTCGACGTTGTCCTTGAGACTTTTGGTGACAAAAAGATCAATGTCATCAAAGAAGTAAGAGCAATTACAGGTCTGGGCCTGAAAGAGGCAAAAGCCCTTGTTGAAGAAGCTCCCAAAGCGATTAAAGAAGGTATTCCCAAAGAGGAAGCCGATAAAATCAAAGAACAGCTTGAGGGTGCAGGCGCTCAGGTATCTGTAAAATAGTTTTGCATAGCAGTTAAGCACTTGGCATAAAGTGCATAAACTATACGCGGGGACAAGGCAATAGTGTCTTGTCTCCGCTTT
>PIVQ01000207.1 GCA_003354055.1 Desulfobacteraceae bacterium
CCAATACTTATTCAGGAGATTTAAATGTCATCTGAAAACCTTGCATATGTAAACTGGCGAGAGATGATCAAGCCGGAAAAGCTTGATGTTACCACAACTTCAACATACGGCAAGTTCGTGTGTGAGCCCCTTGAAAGAGGATATGGAATCACCATTGGTAACTCACTGCGGCGGATCATTCTATCATCCATATACGGTGCTGCCATAGTATCTGTCAAATTCGATGATGCACTTCACGAATACAGTGTTATCTCCGATGTCAGGGAAGATGTATCTGAAATCATCCTTAACCTGAAAGATCTTAAACTTTCTGTGGATGACATTGAAGACAAGATTCTTACATTAAACATTACCGGCGAAGCAGATGTGACCGGCGCTGACATTGTCAGCCCGGACGGGAAAGTTGAAATTCTGAACCCGGAACAGCACATTGCAACCGTGAATAAAAACGGTGTTCTGAACGCGGTTATGGTTGTAAAAAATGGTAAAGGCTACGCGCTGTCATCTGCGAACAAAGATGACGACGCCCCCATCGGTACCATTCCCATTGACTCGGTTTTTTCACCAATCAAACGGGTAAAATATGTGGTTGGGACCTCACGAATCGGGCAAAAAACCGATTATGACAAGCTTACCCTGGAAGTCTGGACAGATGGCAGTGTTACACCTGATGATTCAGTTGCCTACGGGGCAAAGATTCTAAAAGAACAGATGAATCCCTTCATCAATTTTGATGAAGAGCTTGAACCCGATGATGTGGAAATCAGAAGCGAAGACGGAGACAAAGGGTTTAACGAGAACATCTACAGATCTGTGGATGAACTTGAACTCTCTGTCAGAAGTTCCAATTGTCTGAAGAATGCTAGAATCCACACCATTTATCAACTGGTACAGAAAACCGACAGCGAAATGCTCAAGACAAAGAATTTCGGTAGAAAGTCACTCAATGAAATTAAAGAAGTACTGAGTACAATGGATCTTTCTCTGGGTATGGACCTCGAAGGATTTGAACCGCCGGAAGAAGAGAACATTCAGGAAGGAGAATAAATACCATGAAGCATAGAAAAACCGTACTAAAACTGAACAGGACCTCTGCCCACAGAAAGGCGATGTTTAGAAACATGGTAACTTCTCTGTTCAAACACAGCAGCATCAAAACCACCGAAGCCAAAGCAAAGGGCTTAAGAAAAATTGCCGACAAGATGGTTACCCTTGCTAAAAGAGGCGACCTTCACGCAAGACGTCAGGCTCTGGCAGTAATCCGGGAAAAAGATGTTGTTCACACCCTCTTTGAAGAGGTATCAGAGAAGTTTAATTCAAGACAGGGTGGATATACGAGAATCACCAAGCTTGGACCCCGGAAGGGCGATGTTGCTCCCATGGTTCAAATTGAGTTGATTTTTGATTAAAAGCAAAGCTTGAATCAAAACTATAAGGCCCTGGCAAGTGTATCTTGCCAGGGCTTTTTTTTGTCTATAGTGTAAGCCTTAGGAATCGTAACAATATAACTTGATCTAAATACCCTGAAGGGCAGAAACTTGTTTCCAAAACCCCTTAAACGGGTATTTTTACAAAAGACCCCAACTGGGTATTTTGAAAACAAAAGATCAAGTAATTTTGGAGCCGATCCTTAGCTGTCCAGTGTAGCCCGGATTACCCCCAACAGCTCCTGGTTCTGCAATGGTTTTTGCAGGTATTTTTTAATTCCGATTTTTTTGGCCTCTTTTTTTGAAATATTTTCACTGTAGCCGGTACAGAGGATTACAGGCAGATCTTTACGCCGGCTGATAATAGCGTTTGCCAAGGCAACGCCTGTCATCAGGGGCATTGTCATATCCGTTATCACCAGATCGAATTTGTCTCTGTCTAAGTTGAATGCCTCCAGGGCCATCTCACCGTTTTCATAGCAACAGACCGTATAGCCGAAGCTTTCCAGCAGCTCCATGGTGAATTCTCTGATATCAGCTTCATCATCCACCACCATTATGGTCTCGGTTCCTCCCTCAAGCTCTGCGACTACCTGCTTTGACGGGCGCACAGGTTTTTTGTCCGCCACGCAAGGCAGGTAAATATAAAAGCAGGAACCGATAGCAGGTTTGCTTTCCACATGAATTAAACCACTGTGCTCATCCACGATGGCATGGACCAATGCCAGGCCGAAACCGGTGCCCCGTCCAATCTCTTTCGTGGTGAAATAGGGGTCAAAGGCTTTTTTAAGTGTCGATTTATCCATGCCGTGACCTGTGTCCTTAACCACAAGCCTTAAATACGGACCGGGTTGAGCATAATCTTCTTGGGTTTGGTCATGAGGGATGTCCGGTACGGTATCAAGACAAACCGTCAGGGTTCCGCCTTTTTTAATCATTGAGTGGTAGGCATTGGTACACAGGTTCATAATAACCTGATGCATCTGTGTGGGATCGGCACTGACCATATCCCTGGTATTGATCTGGGTCTTTATTGCTATGGTCGTGGGGATGGAGGATCTCAATAATTTAAGCGCCTCTTTTACCACCAGGTGAAATTTTAGGGAGTGTTTTTTGTACTCTGTCTGGCGGCTGAAGGTCAGGATTTGTTGAATAAGACCTGATGCCCGCTGGGCGCCTTTTACAATCTGTGAAAGATGTTTTTTGGCTTTTTCAGGGGAGTCCAATGTCATTTCAGCCAATTGGGTATACCCGAAAATACTGGATAAAATATTGTTGAAATCATGGGCAATACCGCCGGCAAGGGTACCGATTGCCTCCATTTTCTGGGACTTTTCAAGTTGAACGGCAAGTCTTCTTCGTTCCTGTTCTCCCTGCTTGAATTCAGTTATATCCCGGCCTTCGGTGACGATGAATTCCACTTGCTTTGAATTGTTCAGAATGGGTTTCACCGACATATCTATATCCCGGACATTTCCGTTACCGTTCATATGTGTGGTTTCAAGGCGGACAAGTTCTCCCTCAAGTGCCTTTTGAATGGCCTCTTTGATCTGTTCTTGGCAGCTTATGTCATGCTGCCACCAAGGCGTTTCCCAATAGGGCTGATACAAGACGTCAGCCTCGGAGCAGCCGGCAAATCTCAGTGCGCTTTTATTTACCTCTTCAAGAATACCGTAGGGAGACAGGATAAAGGTAAATTGAAATGACTGATTAAATAGGCCCCTGAGTTTGAGTTCGTTTTCCACAAGCGCCGCCTGGGTTTCAACAGTTTTCTGGACTTCACGGTTCAATTGCTCGTGGTATCCTTCAAGGCGGTCCATAAAGGCATTAAAATGGAGCCCCAATGTGCCAAGTTCATCCTTACCAGTGTATGCCATGCGGACACTATAGTCTCCTTTACCGCTGGCTCCTAAAGTTTCGGTGAGCTGTTCTAAGGGACGGGTAACCGATTTTGACAAAAGATAGGTCAGTGCTGCAAAGGCCATGAGAAAAATTAAAAGATCAACGATAAGAAGGGATCCAAAACTGGCAAGCGGTGCAAACACCTCTTCAACATAACTTGTTGCACCGATGATCCATTTATATTCAGGCAGATGCCTAAATATAACGCTTTTTTCTCTTGTGGTGTTCTCATTGGGATTTTGCCAGAGATAATTGAACTTCCCATTTTTTTGTAAAAGTATCTTTTGAATAACCATGGAAAATTCTTCAGGGATGTTCAAGAGATTTTTACCCTGAAAATTCGGATGAATAAGGGCATTGCCTTTTTCATCAATTATAAAGGCATACCCACTTTTACCTGATTTATAAGATAGAACTGAATTTGTAAATTCGTTGATGTCCACAAGATATGAAAATTCGTCCCGGTAGGTAGACACTGAAATAATCCAGTCCAGGGGTTTATAATAGACCATGAACAAGGCTTTGGGACGTCTTTCAGGTTCCCCTGGATTTTGCCAGTCATATTCCAGGTAACCGTCTTTCACCCTCATCTGCTCCTGAATAAAGGCAAACTGGGATATGTTGGTGCCTTTAACCCGGTCGTTGGGATGGATAATGACATCCCCTTTGGAGTTCATGCAGTAAATATATCCGCTTATACCGATGGACTGGTTGAGAAAAATCTCTTCAACAAGTTGGATGGCCTCTTCACGCGTCAGCAGACCGGATCTGTGCTTGCTGTAGTAGTATTCGGCAATTTCAAAGTTTTTTTCCGCAATGGCCTGGAGTCGATTTTTAATGGTAATATCGGCAGTTGTCTGGATCAGGTCGGCAAGGGAATCGGAACTCTGCTGTAATTCTTTCTCGATATTGGTCTCTAATATCTTTTCAACTTGAAAATAAATAAAGATATTTGAAACGATAATCAGGGGGATAAATACCAAAAGGAAGGAGAGAAGCAGCCTGTTTCTGAATTTGAGATTTTTAATTTGCATATACCCGGTCAAGTTCCCCAAATGGTCCTTTCCTACAGGGCGTTGGATGTTAAGGATCGGCTCCAAAATTACTTGATCTTTTGTTTTCAAAATACCCAGTCTTTTAAGGGCTTTTGGAAATAATTTAGATTAAGTTATTTTGTAACGATTCCTAATCTGGTTATAATTTTTTTCGTGCCTGAAGACTACTATAACAATCGCCATTAGAAAAGCGAAAAATCGTCCGGACTTCCCAGAGCTAAGAAATGCATTAAAGGTTTACCCGGTGGTTTACCCATTGGTTCACCCAACGGTTTACCCAGCGGTTCACCTATAAGTTCATCTGGAAACTTTCTTTTTTTTCGCCTTATAAAGCAATTGATCGGCAACTTTTATAAGGGTTTTGGGATCTGAAACATCCGGATCCTTAACATTGGAAACCCCGTGGCTCATCCTGATGATAAACCTGTCCTTTTTCACGGTCAAGGGATTGGCATCCAGGTGGGCTTTAACCCGTTTGATATATTTTTCTGCCTGGGCTTTGTCTGTCGATGGCAGAATTACTACAAATTCATCACCGGCAAATCTTGCCACGATATCCGAATCACGTTTCAGGTGGGTCAGGGTGTCTGCAGCCAGGCACAGGGCTTTGTCGCCTGCATCGTGGCCTGCAGTATCGTTGATGTTTTTAAAGGCGTCAAGATCAAGAAAGATCAGGCTGAGATCAGTCTTATACCGTTTGGCACGCTGGAACTCCCGGTCGAGGACTCGCTCCATCACCCCACGGTTGAGCAGACCTGTCAGGGGATCATGAAAGGCCATGTATTTTAACTGCTCGTGGGCGGTTACATTGGATAGACAGAGGGAAACCTTGATAGCCAATTGTTCAAGCAGGCAGGTGTCAATGCCCGGTTCAAATCTATGGGTATCCGGATCTGCCTGATTGATGCTGCCCACGATTCTTCCGTCCAGGGTAATGGGGGCAACGGCAACGGAGCCGATATCATAATCCGAAATTTCAGGCACAAGGGCCTTGTATACATCCAGTTGATAATTTGCCAGCAGCGGTGTGCACTTGTTCTGGATAATGGAAAGAAAGGTTTGTCTGGGCACAAATACAATTGATGCCTTAAGCTTTTCCGACTCCTGGCTGCTTCTAAGTTGCTGGGCAAGCTGGCTATCCTCTATCATGGATATCCATATATAAGGGATGGAAAACCTCTCTGAAATTTCACGTAGCAGGCGCTCGAAAAAATCATTGAAATTGAGAATGGAGAGAATGCTGATTTCTATTTCATTGAACTTATTTGCAATCTCTTCATTTTTTTTCAGTCGATCTATCAGTGCCTTTGGGATTTCCATAGTTCAGTCCTGAGTTACCCGTTGAATTTTCCAGTCTTTTTAAAATTCTCCTCCCCTCATTTAATGGGCATTGACCATAAAGTCAAATATATTTCACAATGTCAGGTGAGGATTTATTTTCTTTAAAGGAAAAAATGTCCTATTCATCGGCAATTTTTATGGCTCAGAATCAGGACGAAAAAAAGACTTGCCCTTGTCTGTTGTTTATGATAGCTCACTTGTCTAACAATTAGATTTAGATGGTACTGCTGCACAACGGGGTGCGGTAATAGCAAACAACGAGGCTTGCTGACAAATGGGTATTTACCATTTGCTGCGAGCTTTTTTTTTGGGCCGCTCCCAAGCCATGGGATGATACCAGGGGCTGTGGACATGGGGTCAACCAAAATTACATTTATCGTAAGGAGTTATTATGGCAGGTCAGCAGGATGATTATTTTGAACAGCGGGAGCTGAAAAAAGGGGCGGCCGGTTGGGTCCTTTTATCGTTTTTGGGAGTCGCCTATGTAATCTCAGGTGATTTTGCAGGGTGGAACTTCGGTATTGCCAAGGCGGGGTGGGGCGGGCTTCTCATTGCCACATTCCTCATGGCCATCATGTACACCTCCATGGTGTTGTCAGAGGCTGAGTTATCAACCATCGTGCCGTCTGCCGGCGGCGGATACGGGTTTGCCAGACGGGCCTTTGGTCCCCTGGGCGGCTATATGACCGGTGTTGGAATCTTATTTGAATATTGTATTGCTCCGGCAGCCATTGCCGTGTTTATCAGCGGATATTGCGGGTCGCTTTTCGGGCCGGGCGGATCCCTGATTGCCTATGTGCCCGAAGGGATGCAGAGTTTGGCCATGGTTTTGCTTGGTGGTACCTGGGCAACCAAACTGCTCTTTTATGTGGGTTTTGTCGGCGTGCATCTTTACGGAGTAGGTGAGGCGCTTACCCTGTGTATGATTATCACTGTTATTGCCGTGATTGCCCTGGTGGCGTTTATTGTTGCCATGATTCCCCATTTTAACATGGCCAACCTCTTTGACATTGCGCCCAACCCTGCTGTGTCCGGCGCCACAACATTTTTACCCCACGGCTGGATGGGAGTCTGGGCTGCCCTTCCCTTTGGTATGTGGTTTTTTCTCGGGGTGGAGGGAATTCCCCTGGCGGCCGAAGAATGTGAAAATCCCACAAAAGATATGCCCCGGGCTATTATTGCATCCATGACCACTCTGTTGATTTTCGCTGCGCTCATTCTCTTTTTCGGACCTGCCGGTTCTTCTGCCATGCTGATCCAGGATGCGGCAGATCCCCTGATCGGTGCCATCCAGTCTCCCAATGCTTACGGCGGACCGACTTTTGTTAGCCGTTTGATCAACGTGGTGGGGTTAGCAGGGCTCGTGGCCAGCTTCTTCTCCCTTATTTACGGGGCTTCCCGCCAGTTTTTTGCCCTATCCAGGGCCGGATATCTGCCGACTTTCCTGTCTTTGACCGGTAAACGCAAAACTCCCTATGTTGCGCTCTGGGCCATCGGCCTTATCGGCTTTGTTCTTTCGCTGGTGGTTGACGGTGATAGTCTCCTGGTTGTGGCTGTTTTTGGTGCATCCATCTCTTACATCCTCATGACCGCATCTCATTTTGCTCTCAGAGTCAAGGAACCGGATCTTCACCGCCCCTATAAAACACCTGGGGGAAAGTTTACATCAGGAATTTCCGTAATTCTGGGATGTTTCGCCTTTGTGGCCTGTTTTCTGGCAAATGCCGAGGTTACCTGCTATGCAGCTGTACTTTATGCGGCCTTTATCCTTTACTTCTGGTTTTACAGTCGTCACCATCTGATCGCCAAGGCGCCTGAAGAGGAGTTTGCAGCCATTGCATCTGCAGAGGAAAAACTGAACTAAGGATCGGCTCCAAAATTACTTGATCTTTTGTTTTCAAAATACCCAGTCTTTTAAGGGATTTTGGAAATAATTTAGATCAAGTTATTTTGTAACGATTCCTAAGACGGAAAGGTTCCGTTGCCGGGTCCGGAAGTGCAATTTGCTTCCTGACCCGGCACACGATACTTTTTTAATTGTCGGATATGGATTATAATACCGGCAGAATTTGCGCACAGGCTATGTATACAGGGGTTGCATGGAAGAAGAAAAACAACGGTTTATCCAGGAATATGTCCCGGGAAAGCAGCTTACCCTGGCCCATATCATTGCCCATCCCCGAAAGATGGTCTGTGAACAGTTGGGTCTGGAAGGCGATTGTGATGCCATCGGGATTTTGACCATTACACCGGGTGAGGCGGTCATCATCGCAGCAGATGTGGCCACCAAGTCTGCGGATGTGGGAATCGGATTTCTGGACCGTTTTGGCGGGTCCCTGGTGATGACCGGGGATGTGTCCAGTGTGGACGCGGCGGTTCAGGAGGTGGTCTCGCTGTTTGACGGTAACCTGAAATTTGCTGTGGTTCCCATAACCCGCTCTTAGCGGGGCCGGCAGCCGGCCGCAAATGCGCTGCGAACGCAAGAAACCTAAATAGTGGCTGATCGAAAACCCGTGCTTGGATGAAAACTTGCCCATATGCAAGGCGCAAGGAAGTCTGAAACCGGAGTGTACTATTGTACATGAGGATTTTAGACTTTTGCAGCAACGTGGCAGATGGGTGAGTTTTCGTTCAAGCACTAAATAAATAAGAAAATACTTATGGAATACAAAATTGTAATAGCCGACGATGAACCTATTACACGGATGGATATCCGGGAAATCCTGACCTATGCAGGCTACAACGTAGTAGGCGAAGCATCGGACGGGTTTGACGCAGTGGAACTCTGCCGGAAAGAACGGCCGGACATGGTCCTTCTGGATATTAAAATGCCGCTTTTGGACGGGCTTAAGGCTGCCCGCATCATTCGTGATGAGAGTCTGGCCGATGCCATTCTTCTGATCACGGCCTACAGCGGAAAGGAATTTGTAGACCAGGCCAAGGAAACCGGAGTAGTGGGGTATGTGGTCAAACCCATCCGCGAGGAATCTTTGTTACCCATGGTGGAAATCGGTATTTCCAAGGGCAAGGAAATGGCACGGATGAGCCAGGAGATTTCAAAGACCAAACAACGGCTTGAGGATCGTGCCTTGATTGAAAAAGCCAAAGGCCTGCTGATGAAACAGAAGAACATCGGCGAGGAAGAGGCCTTTAAGATGATACGTAAAATCGGGATGGATAAACGGCGCCCCATGCGGGACATTGCCAAGATTATCCTTCTCAACAAATAAGCCGGGTGGAAAAGATGATCCAAGATATTTGCAAGTCCCATACAGATCTGTCTCCTGCTGATATTCAGCGGGTCAAGGAGGTTGCCGGCATTCTTCCCGCGGTAGCCGACCTCATGGGGGCCGACCTGTTTATAGACTGTCCCACCCGGGACCGGGATGTGGCCGTGGTTGTGGCCCAGGCCAGGCCGTCCAATAGAAAATCCCTGTACAAGGGCTCTGTGGTCGGAGAGTTTGCCCACAGGAACAACGAGCCCGCAGCCCTGCGAACTTTGAATGTTGGCATGGGCACCATGGACCTCATGGCCAGGACCCAGGAAAACAAGGATGTGCGCCAGAATGTGTCACCCATAAAAAATGATGCAGGTGAGGTGATTGCCTGTCTGATCGCGGAAACCGATGTGACGGCTGACCAAAAAACCAAGCGCAAGGTCTCCATGCTGTCCAAAACAACCGAGGAGCTGACCAATGCTCTGGTGTCCACCCGCCTGGTATCTTCCCGGCAGAAGGCCCAGGCCATTCCCGACCACCTCACCGACGGCATTCTGATTTTCAATCCCCAGGGCACCGCGGTTTTTGCCAATCCAGTGGCCCGGGAAATTTACAAAAAACTGGGGTATATGAATCCCCTGGAAGGACTGGCCTTTTCAAACCTGGCACTGGAAGACATGGAATTCGAAGATATATTGGAAAAAAAGCAGATCACCTCCCAGGGGGTGAAATTCGGCAGCCGGGTGCTTAACCTCAAGTATGCCCAGATGAAGGGTCTGGATAACGAACCCGCCACTGGAGCTATGATGCTCATCAATGATGAGACCGATGTCAAGGCAACGGAAAAGGAACTCATTCTTAAATCCGTGGCCATTAAAGAGATTCATCACCGGGTAAAGAACAACCTCCAGACCATTGCCAGTTTGCTGCGTCTACAGTCCCGGCGTATTGATAATGAAAGTGCCAAAAAAGCATTCAGCGAGAGCATCAGCCGGGTGCTGAGCATTGCCGCCACCCATGAGATTCTGGCCCAGAACGGGGTGGATGATGTTAACCTGACCGTGATGCTCAAACGGATAATGCAATCGGTGGTGGGTCACAGCCTTGAGGTGGACCGGGGCATCCGGATCAGCATCGGCGGGGACTCCATTAAAACAAATTCGGACACTGCCACCTCCATAGCCCTTGTGGTTAACGAGTTGATTCAAAACTGCGTTAAGTACGCATTTGTGGGCAGGGACAAGGGGCATATC
>PIVQ01000959.1 GCA_003354055.1 Desulfobacteraceae bacterium
TATATTATTTATTAATATTTTTTTTATTTATTTTAAATGTTTCTAAAATAAATAAAACTAACGAAAAATACTATAATTATTTATTAATTAATTTGCTAAATCACGAATATCTTCAACAGTATCACTTACTACACTTGTGATTTTTTCACTTCCTTTTTCCACTAAATCTTGTGTTTCACTAATAACTGATTTTGGGATATCTACTGCTACATCTAATACCTTTTTCATATATTGTATTCTTTCTAATCTTCTGAATACTATCATAACTAATACAAGACTAACCGCAATTGCTATTGATGTCATTGGGTCTTTAATTCCAGTATAAATAATTAAAAATAAGATACCAACTTTAATAAGTGGGTTCATTAATAATCTTGATACTAATATTGGTAAAGGTGGAGCAATATGTGCTGCGTATAGTATTACAAATAATTTAATACCTCCTGAGATATACTTATTCTCTAATAATGATAAAGGTTTCATAAATGCCTGATTTAGTTTTTTAAATAATTTAGCCATCTGATTATATATTTAATAAATATTTTTTATAAAACCTAATAAATATTAAAAATGATTTATCTGTATAAGTTAAGTATAATATGTATTTCTCACAAGAACAAAAAATAAAAGCCGAATTAAAAAAATTAGCAGAATATGGTAAACTTAAAAGAAAAGGATATGTTATTGAAAAGAAACATATTAAAAGTAATGTAATGCAGCATATAAGAGAAACTTTAACAGTAACACCAGTTGTTCATAAAGATTATGCTAAAAATGTTCAGAGTTTTCCTATATTCTTTGAAAATAAAAAAAGTGTATTCTTACCTCCGTACTGGGCTTTAGATAATATTGGTAAAGCTGCTAAAAACTTTGTTAAAAATGGTATAGGATTTACTAGTGAATTGAAAACAATTTATCCACCAAGGGATTATCAAGAGCCAATTGTTAAAATGGTATTAAAACAGCTTAAATCAATAAAAGGTGGATTTATCACAATAGGTTGTGGAGGTGGTAAAACATTCCTTGCTATATATTTAGCAACTTTACTAAAACAAAAAACTTTAATTATCGTCCATACATCAGTCTTATTAGACCAATGGATTGAAAGAATCAATTACTTTGTTCCAAATGCTAAAATTGGTAAAGTAAAAGGGAAAGTATTTGATATTGAAGGAAAAGATTTCGTCATTGCGATGCTTCAAACAATTGGTAGTGAATCAAGAGGTTATACTTCAAAAACATTTGCTGACTTTGGAGTTACCATTTATGATGAAGCTCATCATATGGGAGCACCTTCATTTTCTAGAACATTACCTATAACCACTACAAAATATACAATTGGACTATCAGCTACACCAGAAAGAAATGATAAATTAGAAAAAGTTTTCTATTGGTATATTGGACCTTCTGCTTGGTATGACCGTAAAAGAGAAGGTATTTATACTATGTGTAAAATTGTTAGATATGAAGAACCAAACTTTACTGAAAAGAAAAGTTGGACCGGTGGTTATGATTTAAATAAAATGGTTAATCAAATTATTGAAAATCAACATAGGAATAGATTTATTATTAAGCAAATTAAACATTATGCTAAAATGGGAAGACAAACTCTTGTATTATCAACAAGGCGAACTCATTTAGAATTAATGAAATCTATGTTTGATTTACAACCATTAACAAAAGATAACGGTGAAATAGCAACTTCTGGTTTATATGTAGGTGGAATGAAAGCAACAGAAGAACAAGGATTAATTACATTAAAAGGTTCTCAAATTGATGAAATTATTGAAAATAACATTGATAAAATTGTAGATGAAGAAGATAGAAAATTATTATTTGGTAGAAATGGTTCAAGAAGAACTAAAATTAAAGGAACTAAAGTGAGAAAAATTGAATTAATTGAAAATGCTGGAATTGAGTTTCACGTTGAAAAGAAAGCATCATTGGAAGACTCTGCGAAAAGTGATGTTCTATTTGCTACTTATCAATTAGTTTCTGAAGGAACTGATATTCCAACTTTAAATACTTTAATTATGGCTTCACCTAAAAAAGAAGTAGAACAAGTTGTCGGTAGAATCCAAAGAGCAGAAACAGCACATAAACCATTAGTTCTTGATATATGTGATATGTTTAGTGTATATATTAACCAGGGAAAGTTTAGACAACGATTTTATAAAAGACAAGATTATTATATTGAAGAAATAGAATATGATACAACTGAGAATAAACCAATCCCAATCATTAATGATAAAGAATTAGAAAAGAAATGTAAAAATATTAAAGATTTACTTAAAAAAGGAAAGAAAAAAAAGAAAAAGAAAAAGAAATCTTTAAATGAACCAATTGAATTCGGTTCTTGTTTAATTATGGATGATTAATAAAATAATTACTAATTATATAATATAAATGCCAGAACTTCCTGAAGTATCATATATGGTAGATAATTTACAATATATGAAAAACAAAAAAT
>PIVQ01000960.1 GCA_003354055.1 Desulfobacteraceae bacterium
ACAAAGACAAACCAGTGTGAATCCTGGAACATGGTCAGCCAGTTGATGGCAAGCCACTCTGCAGCACCGGTTTCCCAGAGACAGAATCCAATACTCATGGCACCGCCGAACAGCAGCATAATATTCCAGGGCACAGCTTCCAGATCTTTTATATCAAGGAGGCGGAATATAAAAAATGAGATAGTGGACACTAGGATGATGGCATTTTTATCCAGAACATTCAGTGCCGGAATAAATTGTTTGATGGACATGATGAAAATACAGGAAAAAATGATCACAGAGGCAAGAATTTCATCTTTTGTGATTTTTCCCATGGCAGCACTGAGCTTTTTGGCTTTTTCTCTAAGGCCTGGGATGGTTTTTTGTTCAGGTTTGAAAAAGATCATGAAAAAGCCCCAGAGGATAAAGGTCATGGCCCATCCAATGGGGAACATATAAAAGGTCAGTTCGAAGAAGGAGACGTCTCTGCCGACGATATCCTTGAAAAATCCCAGGGCAACCGCACCACGTGCAGCACCCAGCAGGGTGACAATGGAACCGGCACCGGCCACAAAGGCCATTCCCATGAACAGACCCTTGCCGAACTTGGTGGGTTGGTCGTCTTCAGTATACATGGAGTAAATGGTCATGAGCAGGGGAAACATGGTTGCTGCAACCGCCGTATGGGCCATGATATGGGTCAGGGCGGAAGTAACCACAAAGCAGCCCAGATATATCATACTGGTTTTTTCTCCAACAATAGCCAGCATCTTATAGGCCAGGCGCTTGGTCAGTCCTGTTTTGGTGAAGACCATACCGATGACCAGAGAGGCAAAGATAAACAGAACCGAGGGGGTCATAAAATCCGTAAAGGCTTTTTTAGCCGGCCGGATCAGGAAAAGAACCTGGAGCACGCCGATGGTCAAACTGGTCACACCGATGGGAACAACTTCAAATACCCACCAGGTACCTGCCAGTAAGAAAACAGCCAGGGCACCTTGTGCCTGTGAACTTAAAACAAAGTGTTTTCCTGAGGGGTCTACTGCATCCGGGAAAGGCGGGGCAAAGTTTACAAGTGCAAATAAAAGCACACCTGTAAGTATAAAAACAATACGTTTCCAGTCAATATTTGAGCCGGAAGAGGTTGTTGCATTGGTAGTCATCTTAATAGAGTTCTCCTAAAAGTTAATATAATTTACCTGGGGTTATATTCTCCCCTTTAATTTTCAAATCTGTTTTAAATAAGATAGGACATGACTTTTTGTCAAGCAAAGTCTGGGTTAAAGCTGTAATAATTAAACGAAAATTAGGCTGGAAAACAGCTGTTTTTTTGGAGTTTTAGAAGGTATTTTTTTGTGGGTATCGGCGAGAAGGCTTATATAATCAGGATGTTATCAGATGGGTTTGGGTGCTTTAGTAATAAGGATATAACACTATTAAGGCAATCTTCGCATAATTGCTGACACGCAAAAAAAACGAATGATTGAGCCAATCGTATCTATAAAATCGAACAGCCCTTAGCCTAATTGAGCTCTGAGGAACAAGTGTGAAAAGGGCGTTCTATCAGTAAATTTGGCAGGTAATCAGCTGCCGTATTTCTGGAGGATATCTTTTATTTTATCTTCGGTTTGTTTCTCAACAATAAGCATTTTCTCTGTTTTTGCCTTTTTTATCTTCTGGGAAAGGGCTTCGAGATCTGCAGGTTTTTCTAAAAAATCCGTAGCACCGATTTTCATGGCCTCCACTGTTTTTTCAACTGTGGCGTATCCGGTCAGCAAGATGATCTGGAGTTCCGGTTTTTTTGTTTTAATGGCTTTAAGTGCTTCCATCCCATCCATTTCCGGCATCTGAAAATCCATGACAATGGCATCAAAGGATTCTTTTTCGATAGCGGCAAGGGCCTGATCCGCTGATGTTGCTGTTGTTACACTCATACCCCTGGCTTCCATCCGTTCTGACATGACTTCCAGGAATTCTATTTCATCATCCACAAGCAATACTTTTTCTGACATGGTTGTCTCCTTATAACTATGGTTTTTTGATCATTTAAAATGACCCAAATTATTGAACAGGAGTCTGCCATAAAAGGCTGAATCCATTATCCTTAATATTCTGTTGAAGGGTTATACCCAAAGTTTCCATCAATCCTCTGTTTTCCAGATTATCAATCAGGATATCACATGGCTTGGACTGAATCCCATCTGCTGAAAACTGGATGCTGTGGCCCTGATTTGTGCTCTCAAATCCGATTGTCATCTTTTTTTCTCCCTGGATCCTGTTAAGACAGGATTCAATGGACTGCCAGATCAGATGCTCAAGAGAGAATAAATTTGTCGAGACCGTTATTCTGGACTCGGCAGGGGCTATATCTACCTTGGCACCCATGATAGCAAGCAGTCTATACCCTAATTCTATAACAAAACCGGCAGTCTTTTCAAGATCCACCATTTGAACCGGCAGATCCACACTGTGGGAAAACTGGTTCAT
>PIVQ01000208.1 GCA_003354055.1 Desulfobacteraceae bacterium
AATGTGCGCATATACCCTATGGAATAAATGGATACCAAAATCCACAGGCACGATGAAGTTGTGGCAAAAATAAGTCCCAGCGCATCGACTTTAAAGGCAAAATCAATGCCGGGAAAAAGCTTGAACCCTGTAAATAAAATGGGTCCGTTTTTTAATACAGCAGGGGGCATGGACAAAACTATAAAACAAAGCGCAAAACTTCCTGCCAAAGTTCCGCTTTCTCTTAAATTCGGCTTTTTCCCAGCAAAGAGAATGAACACGGCGACAAGGACGGGCAGGATAATTGCCCACACGGGTCGATAGCTTATGGCAAATATTTCTGTGATAAATGTCATTATCCGTCCAATAAAAGTTTTACGCAAAATTATAGAAAAATCGTAAAGCCAAGCACCTCATTTATTATAAATTGATTAAAAATACCTATTAAAATGATCACAAAAGCCACCAAAACTGCAGGGATCAACATTATCAGCGGGGCCTCGCCTGCATGAGAATTACAAGAAGGCATCGTGTGTTCCAAGGTTTCGTGAGCATGTATAAAAAGCCCTTTATCGAAAATCCTGAAAAAAAGAGCAATATTGATAAGCGTACATATCAGGAGAGCTGCCACAAAACCCCATTGATTTGCCTGAATGCCGCCGAGCAAAAGATACCATTTGCTGAAAAATCCGCATGTTGGCGGCACACCAATAACCGCCAAAGCTCCCACGGTAAACACGGCTGCTGTGACAGGCATGGTTTTGAAAATCCCTTTAAAGTCGTCAATACGATGTCCGCCTTTCCGGTACATGACCTGTCCTGCCGTAAAAAACAGGCAGGACATCATCACGGCATCATTTAAAATATGAAATAGGGCTCCTTTCAGGGCAATGGCGTTTGCCACTCCTATTCCTCCGATAATATATCCGATTTCAGCAACGATGACGTAAGAAAGCATACGTTTGAAATCTTTTTGAGATAAGGCCATAACAGCGCCGAACAAAACAGCAAAGGTTCCCATCCAGACCATGATGTCAGTCACTCTTAGCACCGTGATGGAAAATTCCGGTTGAAAAACTGTAAACATAATCCGAATTATAACGTATGCCATCACCTTGGTCATTAAAGGAGCAACCACGGCGCTGGCTGCTGAGGGCGCATAGGTATAGGCATCCGGCAGCCATATGTGCATGGGGAAAAGAGCTGTTTTAATTCCCATGCCGATTAAAATGAATGTAAATCCCACCAGAATTGTTTTTGAATGGTATAGGCCGGGCAGAAGCTGCGCCAAATCCCCCATATTCAGAGTGCCCGTGGCAATATACAGATAACCTACCCCCAAAAGATAGAAGCTGGCACCGATTGTTCCAAGGATTAAATACCGGATTCCTGCAATAGTGGCTTTTTTATTTCCAACCGCAACAAGTGCATATCCGGATAAGGATGCCACTTCCAGAAATACGAAAAGGTTGAAAAGATCGCCGGTTATTGCAATGCCGAAAAGTCCTGTGATCAAAAGAAGAAAAAGACTCCAAAACAAAGAGACTTTATCAGGCAGTTCTTTTTCCACACTTTTTTTTGCATGGAGCGCAGTGACAAAGCCGATAAAAGAGATCAGTATCAGCATAAATGCATTAAGATGATCTACACGGTATTCAATTCCAATGGGAGGTGGCCATCCTCCGAAATGATACCGTAAAACACCATGAGAACTAATCGTATTTAAAATAAAAACAGAACTGACAAGACAAACCGACATGGCGGCTAAAGTAAGAACGAATGATGCATTTTTGTGCCGCCGTCCTGTAAATGAATTTACAATGGAGAGTATCAGGGGAACTATGACAATAATAATAGGTAATTGTTGGTTCATGTTACTTTCCACCTAAGAATCTAATGTAAATTGGTACAGCCAGCAAAAGTACGTTGCATTAATCGAAAAAAACGGTCTGTTTTCTGCGTACAAAATTATTTTATTCTCTTAAAAAAAATTCTCGGTGATGAGGATCAGCTTTCGGAGGATCGCATCTGGTAAATACCCAAGCTGCAGGTGACAAGTAGAAGTGTCAGGGTTTTGTAGAACATGATTTGTATAATTTTGCCATAATGGAGATCATGATGTAAAGGGCAAATTCATAAAATCGTTCTTGGCTATAATCATGGTCATGCTATTATCACTTAGGAATCGTTACAAAATAACTTGATCTAAATTATTTCCAAAACCCCTTAAAAGACGGAGTATTTTGAAAACAAAAGATCAAGTAATTTTGGAGCCGATCCTTAGCTCATCTGGACACAGAAGCCTAATACCCCATTTTGTCCGGGATTACCCCCCGGACGCCCCCTCTGGGTTCAGGGGTATCGTTCTTACGTCTGGGAATCAGATGGATATGGGTATGAAACACGGTCTGCCCTGCAACTTCCCCGCAATTAACCCCGATATTAAATCCTGAAACCAAGGGATCTTTTTCAAGGATCTCCCGCCGGAGCTGATCAATGAGTTCTCTGGTGTCACGCAACTCCTCATCATTCATCTCAAAATAGGTCTCACAATGGCGAAAGGGGAGGATGAGCATGTGATAGCGGCTCACCGGTGTGCTGTCTTCTATGGCAAACACACTGTTGTGCTCCGCTTTTAATGCATCCCTGTCCATGTTGCAGAACGGGCATTGCGGGATATTGGTATTGTCAGTTCTGTCAGGCATCATTTTTATTTTCACTCATTTGAAAAGAGGTTCTTAATCTGATACCTGAATAACAGAAAAAAAGTCGTGGGGCAATGTTCTAAAGGGAGCTACCACCTATTCACAGTGGCGAGTTCAACATTCATCCCCAAATGATTTCTATTTTGCTTTTGGCATGCCCGGTGATAGTGATTGGATGTTATATAAAAAGATCTTGTTTTTTTATCATTAAATATTGCATACTAAAAACATCATATAAAGTGCGAATAAAATAATATGAGGTGATATAATGGCTTTAAGCATAACTGAGGATATACGTTCAATTACAGATTTAAAAAGAAATACCAATTTAATTCTTGAGCAAATTCATAAAACAAAACGTCCTGTTGTTCTAACCGTAAACGGCAAAGCTGAAGCAGTGCTTCTGGACGCAAAGGAATATGAAAAGATTTCAAGCGCATTAAATTTGCTTAAGCTTCTTATCCCTGCAGAGGAAGACATAATCAATAACCGCTACAAAGAAGCGGGTTCTTTCTTCAAGGAATTTAAGCGTGAAAAAAAAATATCAGGTTAATTTATCTCAGCAGGCCCAAAATGATTTGGAACAAATTTTTTATTACATTGCGGATGACAGCATTAACAATGCCGCAAATTTTATTCTTCAACTCGAGAAAAAATTTTATTTTCTTGAAAATTTTCCAGACCGCCACCCGTTGATACCTGAGAATGACTTCTTTGGCACTAGCTACCGACATCTAATTTATAAAAAGTATCGGATAGTTTACCGAATTGCAGAAAAATCTGTTTATATTTTAAGAATATTTCATGGTGCAAAGCTTCTAAATCTATAGCTAAGGATCGGCTCCAAAATTACTTGAGCTTTTGTTTTCAAAATACCCAGTTGGGGTCTTTTGTAAAAATACCCATTTAAGGGGTTTTGGAAATAATTTAGATCAAGTTATTTTGTAACGATTCCTAAGGATAGAATTTGTTCCGGGGTGAAACCATAGTAATCATAGACAATTTATTGGCGACAGAAAACCCGCGGCTTGACAGGATTCTATTGAAAAGATATTCTGACTGAAAGGTCGTCTCCTGTCCCGGGCTCATGCAGTACCCTCTCATCCGAATAGATTGGATTCCCAATGCCCCCACTGACCCTCCACTGATTCCCTGCGGTTCCGGATGTACTTTTTCTGAAAATCGCTGATTAAAAATGATTCTGTTGTCCGGTTTATAGTCGATCTGTCCTTACGATGTTTCAGATAATGACATAGGGTCATTGTCCATGAAAAAACCCCTACGATGTATAGGAGAGGAGGAATTGTCATGGCGGTAAAACTGAATCACTATTGGTCGATTATTCCAGGGATGAATGAGGAGTACGAAAAATTTATAATCAGAAAGTTCATTCCGGGTGTGAATGGTTTAGGCCTGCATACCGTGGCGGTATGGTCGGTGCTTATCGGCGCCTACAGTGAAATTGTATTTGAGAATGTAAGCTCCGATCTTGAGGTGATTGAAAAGGCGCTGACCAATAAGAAATACAGGGAGTTAAAAAGCGAACTTTCGCATTATGTTAACAATTATAAGACCAAGGTGCTTGTGAGTACCGGTAGGATCGATTCCTACACCATGGATATCCATGAAGATACCATTAAGTTCAATCAGGTGTGGAATATTCGGGATGGTAAAAAAGAGGAGTACGATGCCTTTGTCAGGAACGAATATTACCCGATACTCAATGAACTTGGGGTCTCGGTGGCCCGGGAGTGGGAAATTCTCATCGGTGACGGTCCCGGCATCATATGCGAAGGCCGGGTATCGGATCTCGATAATCTGATACGGAACCTGCAGAGCAGCAAATTCCAGAATGCCAAGCGAAAACTAAGAGTCGTCACCCAAAAGTACCTGAGTCGTCTGCTGACCTTTCATATCCATAAAATAAAAGGGTATAAATCGGAAAGCTACCACATGGTCAACGATTAGAATGGCCTGAACAAAGGCAGTTTTTGGAGACAGGATTGTAAATACCACAAACTAAAAAGGGCAGGGCGCCAATGAATTCCAATACGTCGGGTAGAGGACAGGGATTGATTTTTTTTGGGGTGACCTTTTTGTTAACATTCTGCTTCTGGGTACTCTTCTCCGGCAGATTTGATGTTTTTCACCTGTCCCTGGGGGTCATTTCCTGTCTTATGGTGTCGACCCTGACTGCCAGGCTTATTTTTTCAGGCAGTTCCTCGCGGGGATTGCTGTCCACCACTGTCCGATTCTTAAGGTACCTGCCATGGCTTCTCTATCAAATTCTGTTGGCCAACCTTCACTTGCTCTATCTGACCTTTCATCCTAAAATGATGGATAAGATCAATCCCAAAATCATTCGGTTTGATACCCGTCTTAAAAGCGATTTATCCAGAACCACCTTTGCCAATTCCATTACCCTGACGCCCGGAACAATTACGGTTTATGCCGGAATCATGGGCGGATTTGCCGTCCATTGTATTGACGATCATTCGGGGCGGGAACTGCCGGGTACTATGGAGAAGAAGATCTCAGAGGTATTTCATGAATGATCTCTTTTTTTATACAGGTCTTTATCTTGCGGCATTGATGCTGCTGCCCTGCTATCGCGCCCTTGCAGGCCCCACGGTTCTGGATCGCCTGATCGGGGTCAATGCCATTGGCAGTAAGACCATTGTAATGCTCATCCTCATCGGCCTGATTTACAGGCGGGTGGAGATGTTTGTGGATATTGCCTTAGCCTATGCCATGCTCAATTTCATCGCTGTGCTGGCCGCATCCAGGTATTTCCAGAAACAGAAAGGGCTGTACGATGATGCTGAGAAAAAATAGGCAAATTGAAGAATCATCCATCAAAAGGAAAAATCTAACATGGACGTTTTGATTTCTTTTTTGATGATTACGGGCCTGGTTTTCTTTACCGGCGGTGCAATAGGTATTGTCAGATATCCGGATTTTTATTCCAGGCTGCATCCTGCCGGCAAACTGGATACAGGGGGGCTTGTGATTACCTTGTTTGCCGTTGCGCTTTATACCATCCAACCCTTGACCCTTCCTGCGGTCATTACATCAATAAAGATATTGCTGATTGTTGTCTTTGTGTTTATCACCAGTCCTACAGCTATCCATGCCATTGTGGATGCCGGTGTCAGGGCCGGGCTTAAGCCCTGGGAGAGATCAGAGCTTGACCAAAAATCTGAGTATATGGAAACACAAGATACCAGGAAAAGAAAGGAGAGAACATGATCTGGGAGATTGAATTGATCATCCTGTTCCTGGTCCTTTTGTTCGGCATAGGCGCACTTGAAGTCAAAGACCTGCTGGGAGCCGGTATCCTGTTCGGGGCCTATAGTTTTCTGCTCTGTCTGTTGTGGGCCATCATGGGTGCGGTGGATGTGGCATTTACCGAGGCATCCGTAGGCGCAGGCATCAGTACTGTCCTCTTTGTCTCAGCCGTGCTTAGGACCTCACGGAGGACAGACTCATGAGGTTCTTTTTTCTTTTTGCCCTGATGGCAGGTCTGCTGATTTACGGGAGCTTAAGCTTTCCCATCTGGGGCGATCCTTCGGCGCCTGCCGCCACCCATGTATCTCCCTATTATATCGAGCATAGTTTGGCAGATACATCGGTTCCCAATGTGGTGACCGCGGTCCTGGCCGATTACCGGGGCTATGACACTTTGTTTGAGACCATTGTTATTTTTACGGCCGGCCTGGTCTGTCTGCTGCTTTTAAAACGGTTTAAGAAGAAAATTCCGGAATCAAGGCTCTATCGCCATATTCCCACCGGGATCACCTTGAGAATCGAAAAAGGGGGAAAACTGCCAAAAGAATCGGAGGTCTTTGAAAGGATTGATTCAGTCTGGGTTCCCCATGATCTGGTGATTCGGACCACCTGCCGGGTGGTCATCCCCTTTATTCAGGTCTTTGCCCTGTATGTGATTGCCCACGGCCACCACAGCCCCGGCGGAGGATTTCAGGGCGGAGTGATCTTCGGGGCCTCCCTGGTACTCTATGCCATCGGCTTCAACTTAAGGTCAGCCATGGCCCTGTTGACAGAGAGGCGGATCGCCTTTCTTGCCGCCCTCGGCGTTTTGATCTATGCAGGTATCGGTCTTGTCTGCCTGCTTTTGCAGGGAAACTATTTGGATTACAGTGCTCTGGCCCCTGTCCTGGGCACCGATCCTGTAACCGCCAGATCACACGGTATTTTGCTTGTGGAGATCGGGGTCGGAATTTCTGTTATGGCGGTAATGGTCATGCTCTATACTACCCTGTCTTCTGCGGGCAGATATGACGAGGGGCTCTGATTATGGGGGAGGTGCCGGTATTTTTCATATCCCGGATGAATTATTTTGTTTATATCCTGCTTATGGGTGTCGGGATGTACGGGATTACCATGAAAAAGAACTATATGAAAAAGATTATTGGCCTGAATATTCTTCAGACCGCCATTATCCTCTTTTTTATCTCCATTGGGGCCAAGCTAAATGCCACACTGCCTATCCTGGTCCATGACCAGGGGCATCAGGTTCTGGCAGCCCATTATATCAATCCGCTACCCCATGTGCTGATGCTCACAGCCATTGTGGTGGCTGTGGCAACCCTTGGGGTGGCCCTTGCCATGGCCATAAAAATATACCGGGATTTTGGTACCATGGAGGAGGATAAGGTGCTTGCTATGCTTGCTCAAACGTCAATGGAATCAGAAGAAGATACAGTCGGGCCAGCCGCAGGGCAGGGTAAACAGGGAGAAGATCATGGTTGACATAAACGCGCTCAGACAATTTGTCATGCTGGGGTATCTGACCGATGAGATGCTGGGAAAACTGGCCCCCATTACGGACATTCTCCAATTTGATGAAAACGAAAAAGTGTTCGGCCAGGGCCAGGCCGCAGACCGTTTTTTTCTCCTGAAAGAGGGAAAGGTGCTTTTAGAGCAGCGGATCACTGACACCCTGACCATCACTTTAAGCGCCATCACACCCGGTTTTTCATTCGGCTGGTCTGCCATGCTTGAGGAGGGAACCTATTCCACGGAGGCCGTCTGTGCCGTGTCCTGCCTTGCCTATTCTTTTAAAGCATCCCGATTGAAACGGATCATGGAAGAGGATCACTCCATGGGATTTATCATCAGCCGGCGGCTGCTTGTTGTTTTGAAAAAAAGATATGATGCCAGGACCGAACAATTTGTAAAGACCATAAAATACCATCCTGAGATTGCAGGTCTGTTATAACCCGTAAAAAAGAGAGGCTCATTATGGCAGAAGGCCGTGGCATAGTCGTTGACCAGGGTAAGTGGGAATGGTCGGAAATGTGGAAGAAAGAGGATTGGTGGGCGATCTGGATTGGATTTTTTATCCTTATTGCAGCCATGCTGGTTTATTTCCCCCATTCAGGGCAGATGAAGGAAACAATCAACAAGGCCACGGCAGAATATGGCCAGGCCGCGCAGCGGACCCATGCTATTAAAACCATTGCATGGTATAAATTGTCCGACGCCAAGAAAAAAGCGGAAGCCAGAAAGGTGTCAGCAGGCAAATGGCTGACAAGTTTTACCCATAAGCCCCATGGCTGGAAAGATAATCCCGTGGATGCGTTTATGATGAGCAAGGAAAAGGCAGATGCCAAGGTTGATAAAGCCACGGTAAAGTATGCAGAGAAAAAGGCATTGGAAGAGGCCGGTTTTGTTGGAGCCCTTGCCGCTGAAAAACTGGCAGAAGCTGCAGCCTTCAAAGATGTGGCGCTCAATAGTTCTGCCACGGCTGCCATTGATAAATGGCGTGATGCAAAGCTTGCAGCCGGTGCCGCCAAAAAGAAAACCAAGGTAAAATCCTATAACCAGATCGGCAAACTAATTGGTCTGGGGGTGTTTTTCTGTATCCTTTTCGGTCTACCCATGACCGTTATGGGAATACCCTTTAAAGAATTTGCCACAGGCTTTGTCTATGTATTTGCCGTGGCTGTTCTGGCATGGTTTTTCAGCTACCAGTCAACCATGAAGCATTATGGGATCGGGTATGCGGCATGGGCGATTTCCCTTGGCATGCTGATCTCTAATACCGTTGGCACCCCGAAGTGGGCCAAGCCCGCCATTCAGACCGAGTACTATATTAAGACGGGTCTGGTGCTTCTGGGAGCTAAAATTCTTTTTGAGAAAATTATCACCATTGGTACGGCAGGTATTTTTGTGGCCTGGGTCGTGACCCCTACGGTATGGCTGATCACCTATTGGTTTGGTCAGAAAATAGTCGGCATGCCGTCCAAACGGTTGAATGCGGTTATCTGTTCTGACATGTCGGTCTGCGGTGTGTCCGCTGCCATTGCAGCCGCCTCTGCCTGCCGGGCAAAAAAAGAGGAACTCACCCTTGCCGTTGGCCTTTCCCTGGTGTTTACCGCCATCATGATGATTCTGATGCCGGCCGTCATCAAGGGAACCTTTCCTGTGGACAAACAGATGATCCTTGGCGGTGCCTGGATGGGGGGAACCATCGATGCCTCGGGGGCCGTTGCTGCGGCAGGGGCTTTCCTGGGTGAAAAAGCCCTGTATGTGGCCGCGACCATAAAAATGATTCAGAATGTTCTCATCGGTGTGATTGCCTTCTTTGTGGCCTTGTATTTTACCACACGGGTGGAAGTGGAAGAGACCGGAGCAAAGGTCGGTTTGGGGGAAATCTGGTTCAGGTTTCCTAAATTTGTCATTGGGTTTATGGCGGCATCCATCATATTTTCCCTTATCTATACAGGGTTTAATTCCGAACTTTCCGGCCTTGGCCGCGCCATGATTGATAAGGGGACAATTAAAGGCGGTTCCGACCTTTTCAGGGGATGGTTTTTCAGTCTGTCTTTTGTCAGCATCGGACTTGCAACCAATTTTCGTGAACTCAAAGAACACTTCAAAGGCGGAAAACCTTTGATTCTTTACGTGTGCGGTCAGTCTCTGAATTTGGTTCTGACGCTTGTCATGGCATATATTATGTTTTACGTGGTATTCCCTGAACTGACAGCCACCATTTAAGGATCGGCTCCAAAATTACTTGATCTTTTGTTTTCAAAATACCCAGTTGGGGTCTTTTGTAAAAATACCCATTTAAGGGTTTTTGGAAATAAGTTTCTGCCCTTCAGGGTATTTAGATCAAGTTATTTTGTAACGATTCCTAAGTGACACGCTCTTGGTATCCGGGGCAGGGCCTCGCAGGTTCTGCCCCGGATACCGGGAACTATCTCCTTAGAGGAGATTTGCCATGTCCGTTATGAAAGATTCAAAATTTAAAGCATGGGGAAAGCTGATTTTTTACTCTTTTCTTATCTGGGTATTCGGCTGGGTTGTGGGGCCTTATATCGAGAATAATATTTCCACCTACCAGAAGATTGTTCAGGTGGTGGAAGAACGGGATATTGATTCGGCCGCCTATATGTATATGGACTCGGTTGGATCCTATGACGGAGAATATTACCTGACAGATTCGTTTAAGCATTCCA
>PIVQ01000209.1 GCA_003354055.1 Desulfobacteraceae bacterium
GCTTCCGGGCAGCACATTGATATTGGTCTGAACAGGTACATTTTCCAAAACCCGAACCAGCCCTTCCTGCTTAATGTATTGCCTGGCCATGACAATGGTCCTCTTAAAGGGCCAGAGCGCATAAAGAGATCCGATCATCAATCCGATCAGAAAAGACATGGTGGCATTGTAGTATCTTTCTAAAACAAAGCTGACCAGCCTTGCAAACAGGAGTCCCCCGCAAAGAACCCCCAGAGTAAACACGCTTAAAAAGGCAAAGGTATCCAGATTCAGGGTTTTCAAGGCGGAAATCGCTGAGATCACATCAAAATAGGATCCCATAAGAATCAGAACAAGGGACCCTGAGATCCCGGGCAGCACGGTGGCTGAAATGGCCAATGCCCCGCAGATGACTATATACAGATATTCATCTACAGAATACCTTCCGGTAAAGGAAAATGCCTTTGCCGGAACCCTGGATAAAGGTTCCGTCGCCTCAATTTTTTCCAAAGATGCAACATACTGCTGTTCAAGGTGATCGGACTTCACCTTTATCTTGTCATAGGGATTCACCATCACGGTAACGAAAATGGTCAACCCCATGCCAAGGACAATGAAAAAGAGTGTCCCGGCCTTAAAAGATTTTATCATCCGTACAGGAATGATCACCGACACCAGAATCAGTCCCAGAAACAGGGCATAGGTGACTGAGAAGTGATGAAGCAAAAGATATTTCATAAGACTGGACAGGCCAAGAATGGCAATAACTGCCCCAGTGCCAAGTTTAAACAAAAACAAAAAACCTGTGTCCCGGAAAAATGCAATCAGTTTTGCTAATGTCCCTCTTCGCCCACAGGCTTTAAGGGCTGACATGCCCACCGCAGCCAGTTGGACCAGAAAGTCTTTATTGATCTGATTTAAAATTGAGAATACCCGTTCATAAATACCGAAGACCAGCAAAAACGTCCCACCGGATACACCGGGGATGATATTTGCCACCCCAAGACAGAAACCAATGAGTAACTCTTTGATCGTGGAGGGTGTTGAAGATGCAGGGTTCATTGCTGCTGACTCACATTGATTGGTATTATTCACTCCAGCCGTGCTCTCCAATTAGTTTGACAAACCGGCAGCCGCCCAGATTGGTAGTCTTGATTCCGGTTTTTGTTTTTTCAAGTCTGAGCAGTTCCTGAGAATGATGACCGCCCACCGGCATGACCAGTCTTCCCCCGATGTCCAGTTGATCCACCAGGGGACCGGGGATCTGATTGCCGCCGGCCGTCACCATAATGGCATCAAATGGGCCTTCAGCCTTCCACCCCTGGGTACCGTCCGAATACCGGGTAACGATATTGTGGTATTTCATGCGGTCAAACAGGCGCCGGGTCTGCATAAACAGAGTATTGTTCCGCTCAATGGTATAGACCTTATACACGATTCTGGACAACACCGCAGCCTGGTATCCGGATCCGGTACCGATTTCCAGTACACGTTCAGATCCAGTCAACCCAAGGCTCTGGGTCATCTCTGCAATAATAAAGGGCTGGGAAATGGTCTGACCCTCTCCGATGGGCAGGGGAAAATCCCCATATGCACTGTCCACCAGGGCTTCACTTACAAACAGGTGCCGGGGCACTTGGGTCATGGCCTGTATCACCAGAGGATCGACAATCCCCCTGGCCATAATCTGGTTCTCAACCATATCCCTGCGCCAGCGCGAAAATTTCTTAGGTTCTGCATTCATGCCACCCTTAATACCAGCAACCAAAGGCACCGTCAAGCCTAAGGCTTCAATCCCGGGACATCTGTGCATATTCGTTATACGCGACCATAAAATAAAATATAAAAAAGGCTGTCTGATGAAGGAAAGTTTGAAAAATTGAGAGTAGGCATCGGGCAGGAGGGGCAGGGTTGAGGCGGCGTGCAGGATGAAAGATTTCATGGACAGAAAATCTTCAGCCTGCCCGCTTTCCAGACGGTCAGGACGACCGGCGGGAATTTAGCCGATGCCCTGCCCCTCCCACTGCCGGGTTTTGCCTCCGTGTATGCAAGAGCCCACCGGGTTAGGCCTTAGCTAATCTTTGCCTTGCATTTTAAAGGATAGATCAGTATTTATAGCTGTCATGAAAAAAATTATTAAATTGGAAATGGCCGTAATTCTTGCGGTCTTTATTTTTCTTGGCGGTACTTTTGGCTATATGCTGATTGAGGAGTGGAACTTTCTGGATTCCGCTTATATGACCGCCATTACCCTGAGCACGGTGGGTTTTTTAGAGGTTCATGAGCCAACCAGTGCGGGACGGGTCTTTACCATTTTCCTGATTTTCACGGGTGTGGGGTATTTTCTTTATCTCGCGGGTGTAATTGTCGGCTCGGTAGTGGAAGGTGAAATCAAAACTTTGTTGGGGAGACAACGCTTGGACAATAAAATCAAAAAACTGAATAATCATTATATTGTCTGCGGTTACGGCCGCATCGGCCGGGTACTCTGCAATTTTATCAGGGAAGATGACCTTGATATCGTGGTGGTTGAAAAAAACGAAAAAATGACCCCGACCCTGGTAAAGGATAAAATCCACTACCTTATCGGAGATGCCTCCGATGAAGAGATCCTGGAAAAAGCAGGCATTGGAAAAGCCAAATCCCTTGTGGCTGCTCTGGCCACAGACACGGCCAATGTATTTCTGGTGCTGACTGCCCGGCAACTCAACCCTGATATTTATATCATGGCACGGGCATCCAGCCCTCAGGTCCGTAACAAACTACTCGTGGCCGGTGCCAACCGTGTGGAATCCCCCTATGATACGGGTGCCGTAGCCATGGGACTAAAACTGCTCCGTCCCACAGTATCCAATTTTCTGGATGCTGCAGTGTCCAGAAAAAGCGATGCCATTCAGATTGAAGAAGCATTTGTTCCGAAATCCTCGGATTATGCAGGTAAGGCTCTGAAAAATTCAGGGATTCGCCAGGATTTTAACCTTATCATTATTGCCATTAAAAATGTGGCTGACGATATGGACTTTGCACCTCATTTTGAAACCCTGATCCAACCCGGGGACACCTTAATTGTTATGGGAAAGACAGAGGATTTACGCTCCTTCCGCCGGGCTCTGGGAAACGCCTAAGGATCGGCTCCAAAATTACTTGATCTTTTGTTTTCAAAATACCCAGTTTTTTAAGGGCTTTTGAAAATAATTTAGATCAAGTTATTTTGTAACGATTCCTAAGCCCCCTACCCCTAAAATACAAAAAAACCGGATACCAGACCCTGTAAAAGGCCTTGATTCCGGCTTTTTTAATTTTTTTTCTGTTTTTTATCCCGGGGAAAGAATGCTTTTTCCTTAAGTTATAGGGGAAATGTTATTTCCCTTGAGCAAAACTAAATCTTATAAATCACCCGGGTGTCGGTGATAATAATATCCACGGTGAACTTTCGAGATTCCATCTGAATCTGGTCAACGATCTGCTCTTCATAGGCCAGGGCGACTTTACGACAGGTTTCGGGCAGCTTGGTGATCAGTTTGGAGTAATAATTATTACCGAAGCCGATCCGGCCGCCCTTGTCATCAAAGGCCAGTCCCGGAATAATGGCAATATCCACATCCTCCAGAGAAATTTTCTTGCACCGTTCGGGATTGGGCTCCAGCATATCATTGGCATTCATGACAAGGTCTTTGTCATAATTGCTGATCTTATATAGATGGAAGGCATTTTTAGCATCGGTAAATACAGGCAGGATAACCCCCTTTTCGATTTCAAGGGCCCTACGGATGATAGCCTCTGTGGGAATTTCCGTGCTTGCCGGGGTATATAAAAATGCCTGCTGAGCCTCAAGGAAATTGGCAAACTCAAACAATTTGGTTTCAATGGTTTGGTATTTTTCCTCCAGAATTTCCGGGGCCAGGGCATCCAAACGACCGGCTACCTGAGCCAGCACACTGCTTTTTCCGTTCTTCATATCGTCCATAATTGTGTGTCCTTTGGTTTAACAAAAATTTTTAAAAATATTATACATAGTAGCCCAATTGTCAACCGGCAATAATCATTGACTGTTTACATGGCCCATGTTATCTGAGTAGAATTGTGAAAAATCTTATAAATAAAGACATTTCAACCCATTAACCATGCAGGATAGAGACCAAAATGCTGGATATAAAACAGATCAAAAACAATTTGGACTTCGTGAAAAAAGGAATGGAAAAACGAGGGGCCCGGATTGATTTTTCATTATTTTTAAAGAATGAAAAGAAAAGAAAAAAACTTTTACTTGAAATAGAAGAGTTAAGACATCAGCGCAACACTGCATCAGATGAAATTGCCAAGATGAAGAGAGAAGGCTTGGATGCCCAGCCCAGTATTGACAAGATGCGGTCTGTATCAGAACGAATTAAAGGTCTGGATAAGGAATTGGGAACGGTTGAAACAGATATCCGTGATTTTCTTATAGCCCTGCCCAACCTGCCTCATGACGATGTGCCCAAAGGTAAAGATGACACGGAAAACCGCCTTGAAAAAACCTGGGGCTCTCCAAGGGAGTTTGATTTTAAAATTAAGGATCATTCAGATATCGGTGAAGATTTAGGCATATTGGATTTTGGCCGGGCAGTAAAGCTGGCCGGTTCACGATTTGCTTTATACATGGGAGCCGGAGCCAAGCTGGAACGGGCTTTAATCAACTTCATGCTGGATGTCCACACGACTGAACACGGTTATAAGGAAGCACTTCCTCCGTTTATCGTTAATAAAGCAACAATGACCGGCACAGGACAATTGCCCAAGTTTGAAGAAGATCTGTTCAAACTTGACGGCTTGGATTCATACCTGATTCCGACATCAGAAGTGCCTATTACCAATATATATGCCAAGGAAATCCTTAGTGAATCCCGCCTGCCCATGAAATTCACGGCTTACACCCCCTGCTTCAGGTCTGAGGCCGGATCCTACGGCCGGGATACCAAGGGTCTTATACGTCTTCACCAGTTCAACAAGGTGGAGATGGTGAAGGTCACCTCTCCAGATACCTCCTTTGATGAGTTGGAATCCCTGCTGGCCAATGCGGAAACTATTCTACAGCGCCTTGAACTACCCTACCAGGTAGTAACCCTGTGTACGGGTGACTTAGGATTTTCCGCCACCAAAACCTATGATATCGAAGTCTGGATGCCGGGACAGGATAAATATAGGGAAATTTCCTCCTGCTCCAATTGCCTTGATTTCCAGGCAAGGCGGGCCAATATTAAATTCAAGCGGAAAAATGCCAAAAAACCGGAGTTCTGCCATACCCTGAACGGCTCCGGCCTGGCAGTGGGCCGAACCTTTGCAGCCATCCTTGAAAATTATCAGCAGGCAGACGGCACGGTACGTATACCGGATGCACTTGTACCGTATATGGGAGGTCAAAAAGTAATTGAAAATGAATCTTGATATCTTTCCCGAGGAGATCAGGCCTCATATTATTCCTGAGCCAAAAGGCGAGTTATATTACAAATGCCTGAGCTGTGATGCGGAGTACAGTATTGAAAAACTCCTGTATGTCTGTCCGGACTGCAACCAGGTTCTGCTAATCCACGACCGTCATGAGGACAGGCTGAAGCAAATTTCCGGATCTACCTGGCAAAAAATTTTCGACTATCGGAAAATGTTGAAAATCCCGGCACTCAAGGGCATCTACCGATATCACGAATTTATAGGGCCTTCCATCCCCTTATCTTCCATTCTTTACCTGGGAGAGGGGCACACCCCTGTGGTGGAGGCCAATTCCCTGCTTCAGGATAATGTAGGGGTTAAATTTTACTATAAAAACGACGGACAGAACCCAAGTGCCTCATTTAAAGATCGTGGAATGGCCTCTGCCCTGTCCAGTATCAAATATCTGATTGACCAGAACCTGGTGTCTGACGTAATTGCAGTCTGCGCCTCCACAGGGGACACCTCGGCGGCCGCAGCCTTATATGCATCCTACCTTGGACCCTTGATCAAATCAGCCGTACTTCTGCCCCATAAAAAGGTGACATCGGCCCAATTGGCCCAGCCTCTGGGCAGCGGAGCCAAAGTATTTGAAATCCCGGGAGTATTTGACGATTGCATGAAGGTCGTAGAGCATTTATCCGGAAAATACCCGGTGGTGCTCCTGAACTCTAAAAACGCCTGGCGTATCCTTGGTCAGGAGTCTTACTCCTATGAGATTGCCCAGGATTTTGACTGGGATATGAGCGATAAGGTCGTTGTAGTGCCCATTGGCAATGCCGGTAATATCTCGGCGATTATGAACGGTTTCCTGAAATTTTACAGGACCGGTATCATCAACAATTTGCCCAAGATTATCGGCGTACAGTCCGAACATGCAGATCCGGTTTACAAATACTACCTTGAACCGGATGAGGAAAAACGGCAGTTTGTTCCAGTGGATACCCGTCCGTCTGTGGCCCAGGCAGCCATGATCGGCAACCCGGTCTCCATGCCTCGAGTGGTTAAAATTGCCCAGGAGTACAACCGGATCAGCGGGCAACAAAACGTCTTTGTCGTACAGGTCAAAGAACAGGACATCATGGACTGGCAGTTAAAGGCTAACCAGAACGGCCATATCACCTGTACCCAGGGTGGGGAGTGTCTGGCCGGTCTTGTCGTGGCCAAGGCCCTGGGGCTAGTTACCAAGGATGAAACCGCCATTCTGGATGCCACGGCCCATGCCATTAAATTTTCAGGATTTCAGGATCTTTATTTTAAAAAGCAAATCCCTGAGAGTTACGGCATTCAGCCTGACGATGCATTTATCAATCTGCCGGATTTGATTTCACCTGATGATACTGATCTTATTCCTTCCCAGGAGAAACGGTTAGGTGAATCTGATTTCAAACGGTTTGTGGATGATGTATCCGGAAAAATCGCAAAACAATTGGATTTGTAACCATCCGAATATGATAATTTTCAGGCGAATATATGGGCTGGCATTAGGGCTTATTCTTCTATGCCAGCCTATATCCGGTTTTGCAGACGGGGTAAAAACCTACTATAAACAATACTCCATTTTCTCCTTTGACAATGAAGAATACCTTTGCGAACCCTATCTGGTACAGAAAAACGATTGGTTGTATAAAATATTTCGCCAAAAAGGCGAAATATCAGCATCAGATTTCCCCAAATTTTTAAAAATTTTTAAAAAAATCAATCCAAAACTAAGTAATATTGATGCCATTGCCCCAGGCCACCAGATCCTGATCCCTCTTAAGCGGGTTGAAAGCCTCGCATACCAGCAAAAGGAAGAAGGAGTCGTTGAAGTACCGGTCCTTGAATTCTCACTTAAATTTGAAGAAAAGAACCTGGCTGACTACATTCGACAGCATACCATCCAATCCGGAGACACGGTATCAACCTTGTTGGGTAAAGAATTCCTGAAAAAGGGCGGAGCCGTATCAGAAGCAGGCAAAAAAACATTTACCCTTCTTAATCCGGATATAAAGGATATCAATCGGATTTACCTGGGCTCTCAGGTGTTGGTTCCTGCTCCAGATATCCTTTCCCAGCCCTGGTTTGAAACCTTTTTAGCCCAGGGTGCCCCCCAAGCCAGTCAGAGTAACTATAAGAAAAAAACAGAAGGGCAGGAACAGTCACAGGGAAAAGACTTCCAGGCAATGCCTCAACCCGTACTCTCTCCCAGGGACCTGAGCAGGTTAAAACGATATGCCCAACTCATTGAGGGCACGCTCATGCACCAGGGCAAAATGTACTTTCCCGGAAAAGATGGCAGCCCAGCCAAAACGCTGGATCTGTCCAAAACCCCTTTACTTGAAGAAAATGACGGAAAAAAGACTCTGGTTCTTCCCCCGGACACACCGGCTGCAGATTTCGACCAAGATCTTTTAAGTGCAATGAAAGCCTATTGGAAGGAAATCCAGCTTCAGGAACTAAACAAGGCACTTGCCCGCTCCTCTTTGTTCAATCAGAAGCGCCTGTCTCTTGATGAAGTACCAAAGTCCCAGGAAGCTTTAGTTGAAAAACTGATTTCCATAACCCCATATACATATAGGCCCAATGAAAACATTCCCATTGTCCAGAACAAGATAGAAATGACTATTATCATGGGCCGTATTATCCACCAGAATGAACCGGATCGCTTAGTCAACAAGGGCAATGTATACGGCCAGGCCCTTGAAACCATAAAAACCCAGGGGTATGAAATTTTAACCTTGTCACCGGATCTGAGTGTGGGAGAGATAAGTCTGTTGCTTTTTTCAAAACTGGGGTATGACACCTGGAAAAATCCAGCCATCAACGAAAACAACCAAGTGGAAACCCTTTACGGCCTGTATGTGAGCAAAGGCATGGAAAAATATTTTATAGTCAGAACCCAACCGTCGGAACGGGCCAATGACTTTTTGACCCGGGAAGGAATTGAGCTGTTGATCATTAAGGAGATACCATGAAAAAAATTCTCGTACTCATTTTTTGCGGATGTATGGTGCTTTCCTGCACCGCATCCACGGAAAGCCGGGAGAAAAAAATAAAACTCGCCAAAGCCATAAAAAAAGAAGGGGATGTATTTCAGTCCCAGGGAAACTATACTGCCGCACTGACAAAGCTACTTGAAGCTGAGAAATTGACTCCAAATGATCCCTATCTCCAAAACAGTCTGGGGTTGGCTTATATGGGAAAAAAACGATATGATCTTGCAGCCACAGCATTTAACAAGGCTCTTTCACAGAAATCTGACTATACGGAAGCGAGAAACAATTTAGGGGCCGCCTATCTGCGCCAGAAAAAGTGGGATATTGCCATTGACCAATTCAATCAGGTTTTGGAAAGCCTTATCTACCCAACCCCACATTATCCTCTGACAAATATAGGTTGGGCATATCTTGGACAACAAAATTTTGCCAATGCCCAATTATACTTTAATAAAGCACTTGATGAAAAACCCGGATTCATAACCGCCGTTCACGGTTTAGCTCAGGTATATCTTCGTACCGGACAGATTGACCGGACAATTGCCTATCTTCATAAACATCTCAGGAGAAATCCGAATGCTGCTATTCTCCATGCAGATCTGGCCCATGCATATGAAGTCAAGGGCTTGCGGCGCCAAGCCATTAAAGCATGGGAACTTGTATTAAAACTCATTCCAGAGGACACCCCCCTGGCAAGGAAGGCTGAAGATCGTTTGATAGAGCTACAATAAGGGAAAATAAAAAATTTTACTTTGCTCGACGATTTCGAATAGTATTTTTGTACAAAAAAAACTAAAACTTTAAATTTTAAGTTTAAAACCTTAGTTCACAGCACCGTCAGCGACCTTTTTCTGCTCAAGCTGAACAATTGAAGGGGTTAAAAAGATGAGCAACTCAGTCCTGTTGTCCACGTCGGTTTTTGTGGAAAACAGGTACCCCAATACAGGAATTCCGCTCAAAAAGGGTATCCCGTCATCATCCTTGGTTTGGGTAGTCTTAACCACACCACCGATAACCACTGTATCATTATTATTGACCAAAAGTTCGGTTTCAGCCTCATTGGTTGCTAAAACCGGGACCTGATCTCCAGAAAGCTCTATAAAGCTGGCCACATCATTTTTGGTCAGATGTATGGTCATAGAAATCCGTTTATCCGGGGTCACATGAGGAGTAACTTCCAGCAGTAGATCTATGTCTTTATATGAAACAGAAGATCCGCCGGAATCATCCCTTTCCAAGTAAGCATATTCCTGCCCCTGCTTAATCATGGCTTTTTTATTATCCAAAGTAAAAATCCGGGGAGAAGAAACAATTCTAACATCTCCCAATTCTTCGGAAGCTTCCAATTGAGCATTCAACGCGGTGACTGAAGATCCGAAAAGTCTAAAAAAAGAGAAACTACCTGCAACGCCTATGGCTGAATTATTGAGGGAAAGTTGAAAATCATCCGTATAGGTGGAGGTTTGGGTGGAATCATTGGACAGATGCCAGTTCATCCCGATGGTTCTGGAAAATTCCTTGGTTACTTCCACGACCTTGGCTTCAATCATAATCTGAGGAGTTACCGTATCCAGGCGGTAGATAAGATCATGGGCCTGGTAGATTTTGGCCTGGGTATCGGTAAGGATGATCATATTGGTCCGGGTATCCACAGACACCCGCCCTCGGTCCGGCGTCAAAATCTGGGTGATATGAGGCTGGATATCTGCAGTGGCGTCCGAATAATTAATAGGAATATA
>PIVQ01000961.1 GCA_003354055.1 Desulfobacteraceae bacterium
GCCCATGATTTTAATAATCTGCTCTACATGATAATAGGGAACACTGAGTTGGCACTTGAAGATATACCGGTATGGAATCCTGTGCATGAAAGCCTTGAAGAAATCAAATCAGCCAGTCTTAGGGCCGCAGGTATTGTAAAACAACTACTTAATTTCAGCCGCAAAACCGACCAGGATTTAATACCCATCGACGCTGTTATGGTTATAAAAGATGCACTTAAATTCTTACGATCAACCCTGCCCAGCACCATAAAAATTCAAACTAACCTTCCCGATGAAAGGATACCGATACTGGGGGATCCGATTCAGATCAACCAGATTATGATGAACCTTTTTACGAACGCATCCCAGGCGATGCAACATATTGGGGGGATCATAAGAATCAGTGTAGAAACTTCGATTTTTGATAAAGAAGATGCGGAGGCGTATACCAACTTATCAGCTGGTAATTATATCAAAATTACGGTGAATGATTCAGGATCAGGGATTGCGCCTGATATCCTTGATCGAATCTTTGATCCTTATTTTACAACCAAAGGTTTTGAAGAAAGTTCAGGAATGGGGCTAACGATTGTTCACGGTATTGTAAAAAACCATAACGGTACTATTTGTGTTGACAGCAAACCGGGGGAAGGTGCGACATTTCACATTTTTTTCCCGACAATTAATGAATTACCCGTATCTATAATTGAAGGAACAACTGATATCCCCCGTGGCACTGAAAAAATATTGTTTGTTGATGATGAAAAGCCCATAGCTGACATGAACAGGAAAACACTTGAACGTCTTGGTTATCAGGTTGAGGTGCGATATAACCCGGCCAAAGCCCTGGAGTTATTTAAGGCTGAGCCCGATGCCTTTGATCTTGTTATTACAGATATGACTATGCCACAGATGACCGGTACTAATTTATCTGAAAAATTAAAGGAAATACGATCTGATATTCCCGTCATTATATGTACAGGGTATAGTGCTGTCATTGATAAAAAAAAAGCAAAACAATCTGGAATTGACGGGTTCATTATGAAACCCATATCAAAACCCCAAATTGCAAAAACTATAAGGGAAGTTTTAGGAACTGTTTCTAAATAACACCGTGTGCCTCTGCATTGAACAATTTTGCATTTTCCCGTCCAAAAGTGTATATCTGCTTTCGAAAACTTTTTTTACACGAGGACAGCAATGGGCCCCCATAAAATCAGATTGATGATGAAGGCGGAGAAGGAAGCTGCCAAACGGCGGTTTCGCCGGCAGCGGAATAAAAACAAGCTTGCCTCCCCCGGCATCCATAAATGTATCATTGTATTGGATCATCTGAAGCCGACCTTTAATATCGGAAAAATTTTCAGAAGTGCTGAAACCTTCGGCTGCCAGGAACTCCATCTTGTCGGTATTGATTTTTTTGATCCGGCCCCGGGCATGGGCGCCTTCAAATGGGTACCGGCTCAGTTTCACCAACGATTCCTGACCTGTTATGCTCAGCTTCTGGAACGGGGGTACACCCCTTTTATTTTGGAACCGGGCCAGGGAAGCGCCATCATGGATACAGCCCTGCCGGAAAAAAGCGCCTTTGTATTCGGTCATGAAGAGTACGGCATCAGCTTTGAGCCTGATCTTTATCCTGAAGTCAAACGGTTGACCATTCCGCAATACGGAAAGTCACAGAGTCTTAATGTCAGTGTGGCCGCCTCTATTATTCTCTATGAATATACCCGTCAACACGGACAGGCCCAGACTGAAAAATGTAGCACCCAGGCATCCTGATAATCCAAGCGAACAAGGAACACCCATGAAAACAGAGCAAATTTCAAATCATATCATTGACTGGCTTACCGATTATGTTGAAGCCTCAGGGCTCAAAGGATTTATCATCGGGGTATCCGGCGGCATTGATTCTGCCGTGACCTCAACCCTTTGCGCCAGGACCGGTAAACCTGTACTGGCGCTGAACATGCCAATTTATCAGGCAAAAGATCAGATTTCCAGATCATCTGCCCATATTGCCCGGCTTGAAAAAGCCTATGACAATGTAACCGGTATTGATGTTGAACTCACCCCTGCATTCAAACAACTTCAGACCGGGTTTCCATCTGATATTCAGGATGATCTGACCATGGCCAACACCCGGTCCCGCCTGAGGATGCTGACCCTGTATGCCTTTGCCTCCCACCACAGGATGCTGGTTGCGGGTACGGGGAATAAGGTAGAAGATTTCGGTGTGGGATTTTACACAAAATACGGTGACGGCGGCGTGGACCTCTCCCCCATTGCCGACCTGATGAAAACCGAAGTGTACGAGTTGGGCAAATACTTAGGGGTCAGCAAGGACATCTTAAGTGCCCCACCCACAGACGGACTCTGGGAGGATGACCGCACCGACGAAAGCCAGATCGGCGCCACCTACGCTGAGCTGGAATGGGCCATGGCCCATGAGGCAGACGGCTGCCCGGGAGAAGCGACCTT
>PIVQ01000962.1 GCA_003354055.1 Desulfobacteraceae bacterium
AGGGAGCTTTACGGAATTATTCCCGATGATGTAAAGAAACAATTTGATATGCGGGAGGTCATTGCCCGGATAACTGACGGCAGCCGTTTTCATGAATTCAAACCTGAATACGGCACCACAGCGGTTACCGGCTTTGCCTTTTTGTTTGGCTGGAAGGTAGGGATCGTCGGTAACAACGGCGTCTTATTTTCCGACAGTGCCCAAAAATGCACCCAGTTTATGCAGCTCTGCAACCGGGACCGTGTGCCGATTATCTTCCTGCAGAACATCACCGGCTTTATGATCGGCAAGTCCTATGAACATGGCGGCATCACCAAGGACGGGTCTAAAATGCTGATGGTACAATCCAATCTGGACGTACCGAAACTGACCATCATGACAAACGGCAGTTTTGGTGCGGGAAACTATGCCATGTGCGGCCGGGCCTATGACGCCCGTTTTCTTTTCTCCTGGCCAAACTCTCAGATTTCCGTCATGGGGATGGAACAGGCCGTAAAAACATTGACCCAGATCCGAATCAAGGCGTTGCAGCGCCAGGGCGAGAGCCTGTCAGAGGAAGAGGCACAAAAAATTCATGACGATATTGCCAGGGATTATCTGGAAAAAAGCAGTGCCTACTATTCCACCTCTGAATTATGGGACGATGGCATTATCGACCCTGCAGATACCCGGAAGGTATTGGGAATCTCCCTGTCAGTGGCACTTAACCGTGAATTTATTGAAACATCCCATGGGGTGTTAAGAATATGAGGAGGCAGAAAATCAATGGATTTTGAACTCACCCGCGAACAAAAGATGATTCAAAAAAACGTTAAAGAATTCATGAACAAGGAAATCGCACCTGTCACAGAGGCACTTGACCGAGAAGGCCACCTGCCGGAAGGAATCTGGCAGACCTTTGGCGAACTTGGTTTTCTCGGACTCGGAATACCTGAGCAATACAATGGGTCAGGCATGGACAAATTCACATTTACACTGGTAGTGGAACAGATGGCACGGGTCTGCCCCGGGCTTGCCCTCTCCTATGTGGCCCACACCAACCTCTGTGCCCATAATATTGAACATAATGGCTCAGAGGAACAAAAAAACAAATATCTGCCCGGACTCTGCAGCGGAGATATAATCGGGTGTCTGGGGCTGACAGAGCCCGGTGCGGGGTCTGATGCTGTTGGTATTCAGACCACGGCTGAAAGGGACGGGGATGATTTTGTGATTAACGGCAATAAAATGTTTATTACCAACGCCCCCATAGCAGACATTGCCCTGATTTACACCAAAACCGACATGGAAAAAAAATCAAGAGGTATCACCGCATTTATTGTTGAAAAAGGAACGCCTGGTTTTTCAATGGCGCCGAAGATAGATAAGATGGGTCATCGATGTTCCCCGACCAGTGAACTGATTTTTAATGACTGCCGGGTACCTGCCGAGAATGCCGTGGGTGAGATTGATGGCGGCATCCATGTCATGATGACCGGTCTTGACACAGAACGGGTTGCCGTTGCAGGCCTTTCTTTGGGCATCGGTGAAACAGCACTGGAGCTGGGTCTTAAATATGCCAAATCCAGACATCAATTCAACAGGCCCATCAGCGATTTTCAAATGGTCAAAGCCAAACTGGCAAATATGTATACAGAGATAGAAGCTGCGCGCGGGCTTATCTATCGGGCGGCTCTTGTTGCGGATAAAGCGGAGCGTGGCGGTAAGGGCACTGAGCTTCACAAGCTTGCAGCTGCAGCCATTCTGCTTGCAGGCGAAGCTGCAAACCGTGCGGCAAACGAATCGCTTCAACTCCATGGCGGTTATGGTTACACCACAGAATATCCCATCAATCGCTTCTACAGGGATGCAAAATTAATGGAAATAGGAGCCGGGACATCAGATATCAGGAGATTGGTGGTGGCGGATGAACTGATAAAAAAAGGCCCGGGATATTAAATCTGAAAAGGTCTTGGCCAAAATAAATTAGCCTCGGCCAAGGCCTGCGGCACCATGGTATCCGTAGCTTCATTTGCCCCAAGCAATTCTGGACAAAACGGACGGGATGATCCTTCGAAACCCAATGATAAAGCAGCTGAGACCCTCTTAGTGAAAGTCTGAATCCAATTGCCGGGTTCATGCATCTCACTTCAGCATATCAAAATCCCTCTCCCCACGCCTACCCGCCATTCTCCAGCTTTCGATTTACCGGGACCTGAAATAAATCCAGGTTAGCACCCAAAAAAAATCAACAATATTTTCAAACAGAATATACTTGATATATATTTAATATTCCTTTAGGATGGAACAAATAAATTCCCAAAGGAGCGCCATGAAACCGAAAAAAGAAAAAGTATCGAAACAACCCCTGGCGGTAATCGCATACGAGGCCATCGTTCAACGGATCATCAGCCTGGAATACCAGCCCAGCCAGCACCTGGAAGAAAGCCAGCTCATGGAAGACCTCGGCATCGGGCGAACGCC
>PIVQ01000210.1 GCA_003354055.1 Desulfobacteraceae bacterium
CACATGGTGACCCCGGCCAGAACATGGGAGATGGCCAGCCAGATCCCTGCCAAAACAATCCATAACACATTACCAAGGGTCGTACCCACAACCCGTTCTTCCCCCACGGCCCTGGCATCTACCAGCTCCTTACCAAAGGGAAAGGCGGCAAATCCTGCAATCCTGAAGGCTGCATAACCAAAAGGGATTCCCACAACCGTGAGGATGAGGATACAGCCGGTCAGCAGCCATAAAAGTCCAGCAAAAAATCCGCCGCCCAAAATAAACCAAAGTATGTTCAATAAAAATGCCATTTAATCCGTCCTTAAGTAAAAGTTGATTTAGAATCATAAGAATTCTGATTCCAAGAATCAACCCCCTTAATCCCTGTGACATCAATCCAATGGCTTCAATTTCCGGTTTGACAATATAAGCTGCCGGTTGGCGATCCGTTTCACCTGATCCATATAGTGTGACACCAGGATAATCGTTGTGGTCTTTTTCAGGTCCAGCAAAAGCCTTTCGACCTGCCGCACCGAACTTTCATCCAGAGATGAGGTAGGCTCGTCCAGGAGCAGCACCTGAGGGGCAAGAACCAGAGCCCGGGCAATACACAGACGCTGCTGCTGGCCGCCGGAAAGCTGTAGCGCATCATCGTAAAGCCGGTCTTTGACCTCTTCCCACAAAAATGCCTGTTTCAGGGCCTGTTCCACCTTTCGCCCTATGGTCTCCCGGTCCTTTTCCCCAACCAGCTTCAGGGGAAAGGCAATGTTCCGGAAAATGCTCATGGGAAGGGGATTGGGCATCTGGAAGACCATACCCACCTTTTGGCGAAGTCTTGGAAGGTCGTAATCCCTGTGGTTGATGTTTTTAAACCCGCTTCCAAAATCAATCGCCACCTCTCCTGTAACCTGCACCCCGCTGATATTTTGCCAGAGCCGGTTCAGAACGGTTAAAAAAGTGGATTTCCCTTGGCCTGAGGGCCCGGTCACCGAGGTAATGGAGCGGCTTTGGATATCCAGGCTGACCTTTTCCAGTATGGGCCTTGTTTGATAACAGAACCCAAGGTCCCGGATCTGTATTTTTATACTATCTTCCATTTTCTCTATCCTCCTGTGCGCCGGTCAAACCGCAAGTTTATCCAATGGGACACGGCAAACAACCCGGTGCAGATTCCGAGCAGAATCAGGGCTGCTCCATAGGCTGTGCTCAGTTCAGACGGATCCGAATACTCAGATGCCGTATAGTAAATATAAAACGGCAGGGCCTCAAAATTTGAAAACAAAGATGAGGGAACCCCGGCCGTGGCCACCACCCCTGTCAGCATGATCACGGCCGTATCTTCAGCACACCGGCCAATGGCCAGCACAATGCCGGAAACAATATCTGACAGGGATGCGGGCAGCAGTACATGCACAAGGTTCTCAAGCCGGGTCGCACCGAGGCTCAGGGCAATCAGGCGTGTGTTCAAGGAAATACCCTCTAAAGCTGCCTGGGTGGTTTTTATGATATAGGGCAGCACCAGAAAGGCCAGGGCAATTGCCGAAATCATCAGGCAGGGAAAGATCCTGCCCGAAAAATACCTGTGAAGAAAAATGGTGATGGAAAAGCCGAAAAGCCCGACTACGATTGACGGAAGGCCGGCCAGAATGTCCACCATCAGACTGAAAACACCCTTAACACGGGCCGGTGCATATTCAGCCAGATAAATACCGGACGCAACACCTAATGGCAGTGCAAGGCCCATGGCCAGAAAAACCAGGCTGAGGGTGCCTGCAATGGCGGGAAAAAGCCCGTCAAAGACCTGGCGCCGCAACAACAGCGCATCCACGGCCCGGACCTCCCCGAAAATCAGGTCCAAGTTCACAGCCCCGTACCCCTTAAGAACCAAAAACCCGATAATTGAAAACAGGCTGATGGCCAATACCAGGACGCAGCCCCAGCAAAAGAGGACCAGCAAGCGGTCGGCAAGCCTTTTGCCGATCATTATGTTCCCCTGTCCCAATGTCGTGCCAGTAAAATCCCCAGGCTTGTCATGACATAGAGGGTGATTCCGCAGATGAAAATGGTTTTAAATTCAACACTGTCAAAATCTGCGGCAATGATCAGGGCAATATGAGCGGTCAGGGTCCTTGCTGAATCCAGTACAGATCCAGGCAGGGTAACGGCATTGCCGCTGAGCATCAGGGCATCCACGGCATCAAGATAAACTTTAGGTACCCGGGCAATGCTCCGTGAAAAAAACAGGATCATAGTCGGGGCAATAAGTATTGCCAGCATCAGGGCGGCAGTCAGAATTCCCATGCCTGAGCCCCAAAATTCCGGACTACAGGGACCAGAAGAAATCCCCCCACAAACCCGTAAATAACCGTGGGGATGGCGGTCATGGGCCTCACCAGCTTTGACATGACCCGCCCAGGCCCATCAGGCCGGATCACCTCTATAAAGACAGCAGTACCCAGGCTGACTGGAAAACTGAACAATATACTCAACCCGGCAATATATACAGTTCCGACAATCATGGCTATTATCCCGAACTGCCCGTGATCCGGGGACCAGGGATCCGTCAGAATGGGTAACAGCATCCCTGACTCCAGCACCGGCAGGCCCAGTACAACCATAAATCCCAATACGAAAAGTCCTGCAGATGCACTCAGGAGTGCTGCCGAAAAAAAGATTGTCCGGGCAACCAACTCTTTCCCCTTCATCAGTTAACCGGAATAAATCCCTTTTCAGCGGCAATCTGCTGGCCTTCAGGACTCAGAAGGTAATCAATGAACTTTTTGGCAAGGCCCCGGGCCTCCTCTTTGGTATTGCTGTAAAGCCCCCGTGCCACCTTATACTCACCGGTTTTAACCGTGTGAAGACTGGGCGCAACATTGTCCAGAACAACAGGAGCAACGCTGTTATCAATATATCCCACCGACACATACCCCACGGCATAGGGATCATTGGTGACAGCGGATTTCATGGCACCGTTCGAGGCCACAAAATTGGCCTTGCCGGAGATATCCCCCTTGCCCAGGGCTTTTTTCCAGAACACGGCCCGGGTTCCGCTGGAGGCATCCCTTGTATACATATTGATGGACCGGTCCTCTCCGCCAAGTGCTTTCCACGAAGTGATCTTTCCGGCATAAATATCCCGGAGCTGCGAAGCTGTGAGCGCCTTTACAGGGTTCTCAGGATTAACAACAGCCGCCACCCCGTCAACCGCCCATTGATACATGATCAGCCCATACTTTTCGATCTCTGTATCCTTGGCCTTTCTCCCGGAGTTGCCGATGTTGACAAGCCCCTCCCCCACCTGCTTTATCCCGGCTCCGGATCCGCCGCCGGCAATGGTAATCCTGATATCCGGATTAAAGGTAATAATCCGCTTTGCAGCCTCTTTCATCACAGGGATATGGGCAGTCCCTCCGGAAATCCGCAACTCCCCCTTTTCCCCCTTAAACGCATCCAGATCAGATGCCATACCGACCACCGGCAACACCGCGATCATGAATATAACGGCCAAATATCGTTTCAGACCCGATCTAATCTTCATGTTCCTCTCCTCAATTATAAAATTCAACACAATCCTAACCGGATATTAATAGTTCAAATCCGAAATTCAGATCAAATCGATTATCCTGATCAACCTTCAGGATAAAATAGAAATTTCCAATACCAAAAAACCGCAAAATCAATAAACAATCCAATATTTGCACATACACATATAGACAACTACAAGCAGTTAAAACAGCACCTTAGTGAAAAATGAAAATACAACGATGTAGGAGTCAAAAGCACCACCATCAAGAGGCAAGTTTCCAATTTTAAATACCTATACTCCGGTAATTTAGAAAACTTCCATACAATTTTACTCCCCCGAAGATCACTTTTTAAGGCCACCGCGATAACGGTTCCGTAACCGAGTAGGTCCGGATGGGGTGTCCGAGCCATAAGATTGCAATTTTGTAGCGGGTCTTAATGAAGTGAAGCAAAAAAACGCCGTGCTGCACAGCAGCATTAACGGCGTTTTTGCGAAGCGAATTTAGAGCCGCTTCAAAATTGATCAATCAGGCCGGACATCCGATCCGGACCGACGGTTGATATACCTGATCATCCTTTGCTCTAATTTTTGTAATGCGGCAGGTAATCCCAGAAATTCTGGCAGGTAATCTCAGAATTTTCTAATTTTAAAATGAAAGAGATTCTATTGAGTTGATTTTTAAGGTTTTCTAACTTTTCATAACGGCTATAGAATGGATACCATTGACCATAAAAAATAGCAGAATTTATTTGAGATATCGATCCAGAATTTTTTGATGGTCACCAGACAGTTTAATCTGATCAAGAAAGGCTTGGAGTTTTTGAATTAACTCATCTGATGTACTTTTGTGAAACGCATAATATAAGTCTTTGGTTAAAAGGACAAAAACCGTCTCATAATCATCAGGATTGAATCCATAACGTTTAATTTCCCATTTGGCAACGTTTTCCCCATATCCCCAAAGATCAATTCTATTGCTGTCCATTTTTTTTAAATTTTGAATATTGCTGGTTACCTTATCTAATTGCTTTTCCTTAACACCCATGCTGATAAGAATTTGTTCTGAGACATCTTGATTAATTACCCCGATTCTGTAGTAATTTAGTTCTTCAACAGCATTGATTTTAATGTGTTTTGATTTTTTCGCCATCACGACTATTTTAAAAACACCAAATGGCCCAACCCATTTAAAAAGATTTTCTCTCTCTTCGGTTCTGGTTGTTGAAAAAAGGCAGGTTCTAGCTTTATTTAAGGTATCATTATATGCCCTGGCCCATGGCATCATCTTAATATCTTTTTTTGTCAGTTTAGAATTTGCTCTTTTTAGAATCAAAGCCAGTGTATCAACTGCAATGCCTTTAATTTCGTCCTTTTCCATATAATTATAGGGAGGACCTTGTTCTGTCATTAGGGTAAAATCGTCTATTGAATCAGCAAAAACAGATTGGGAGAAGATTGAACATCCAAACAAAAGAAGAGTGATAAACACGAAATACATCTTGTTTTGATTGATAGTCATTGCAGCACTCCCAAAAAGTAGAAAAAAATTTGATGAAGTATTCATTACAATTATCAAAATAAAAAAACACAGGCAATGTTTTTAATTTAAGGGTTGAACTGGAAAGGGCTTGGGATAACATGTAAGCTTCCCGGTACGGATTCTGGCGGACATATGTCATGACCGTGATCTACAAATCTCTGGCTTGTGGTGATCTTCATTTACTGTTTGCCAAAGTTCGATGTGAAGAATGATGAAAGAGCAAACCTGATTCGTCGGAAAGAGCGACAGATATTTACACACAAAAGTTTCCTATTGTGAAAAATAACAGATTAGGCAAGCAGAGCAAGCCACCTAATAAATTAAAACAATTCTATCGCATCACCTAAAATAGATACCATTTAAAAAGATTATACAGAAAAATATTAACAAACACCCACAGAATTCAACAGAACAACCATTATGCACAACTCAGATTCAAGTTGACAAATAGAAAACTTTTGCGTTAAACGGAGAGCAGGCATTGTTCTGGTACATCAGTACCGGCTACCCATTGGTCCCCCCATTTTAAGGAGTTTATCAAGATGAAAAAACAGACCCTGAAAGCCAGCCTGCTAATTGGGCTGTCCGTCATTTTTATTGCAGGTTTCAGCCTGCCGGCCTTTGCCGATAAGGTTAAGTTCGGCCATGTGGCACCGCCCTTTCACGGCCAGGCCAAAGGGGTGGATGCCTTTGCCGCCTATGTAAAGGAAAAAACAGACGGTAAGATTGATATTGCCACCTTCCCGGCGGGGCAGCTTGGCGGAGAGCGGTCCATGGCGGAGCAGGTGCAGTCCGGCACCCTTCAGATGGCGGCACTGACCACGGCGGTTCTTCAAAACTTTGTTCCCCAGAGTGCTATTCTGGATATGCCCTTTATCTTTCCGGATAGGAAAACAGCCTATGCCACGCTGGACGACCCTGAAGTCCAGGAAAGGATCTTTTCCTATTTCCCTAAGAAAGGGTTTATTGCCATTGGCTGGACTGAAAATGAAATCCGGGATTTTACCAATAACAAACGCCCGGTTCGTACCCCTGAAGATATCAAGGGGCTTAAGGTCAGGGTAATGAACTCTCCGGTTTATCTGGATACCTTCAGGCAATTGGGTGCATCTCCCGTGGGAATCCCCTTTCCGGAGACTTACAATGCACTTCAGACCGGCGTCATTGATGCACAGGAAAATCCCATTCTGACCTCGGTTCTCATGAAGTTTACCGAAGTCACCAAACATGTAACACGGACCCAGCACTGCCTGACCGAATGCATCATCGTGGTCGGCGTGGACTATTGGGAGAGCCTGACAGCCTCTGAGCAGAAGATCTTCAGGGAAGCTGCCCGTGTGGCCATTGATACCAACCGAACGGTTAATGCAAAGCTCCATGAGGCACTTCCCAAGAGCAATATTTCCATTGCCGATTATGCAAAACAAAATGAGATCGAGATCATTGAGCTGACCCCTGAAGAACGTGAGGCCTTCAGGCAGGCCATGGTACCGGTATGGAACAAGTACCGGAAAAAAATCGGTGATGATCTCTTTGATTTCATGCTGACAAAAATAAAGTCACATCAATAGGCCACCTTTAAAAGGTCATTCATCCACAGGCCGGGGGTAAGTTCCCACGGTCTGCTGCGTATTTTTGGAGAAACAGTGTGAAACGGATGTCAGACTTTCTGGACCGGGTGGAGAATTTCACCCTGGTCTGGACCATTTTAAGCCTTGCCCTGATCGGGTTTGTCCAGGTAATTTTAAGATACGTATTCAACTACAGCTTTACTTGGTTTGAGGAACTGGGCCGGTACCTTGGGGTGTTTATTGCCTTTTTAGGGGCCTCCATCGGGGTCAAGACCGGCAGTCACTTTACCATGGACCTTATCGTCACCAAGATGGGGCAGCCCCTCCAGAGTATTGTAAAGATCTTTACCCATACCTTATCGGCCCTGTTCTTTTTTACGGTGGCCTTTTACTCCTGGAAGATCGTGGCCCGGATGTACGGTTATGAAACCACATCCCCGACCATGGAAATCCCCATGTACATTGCCTATCTTCCCATTCCGATCTTTTCAATATTCATTGGTATCCGTTTTCTGATCAAGGGGGCGGGTTTTTTTAAGGATATTAAATCCTCCGGGGAGGGAGCCAAGTGATTCTCACCATCTGTATATGTTTTGCCGCCCTCCTCTTTTTAGGGGTGCCCATTGCCGTGATCCTGGGGGTTACCACCCTGGTCTGCCTGGTCTTTTTTACCTCCACCCCTTTGCACATCATTACCCAGCAGCTGTTCAATGCCCTGGATAAATTCGTGCTTCTGGCCATTCCCTTTTTCATCCTGGCCGGGGCCATCATGACCCGGGGCGGCATAGCCAGGAAACTTGTGGCCTTTATCAATGCGCTCGTAGGCTGGTTCCCGGGCGGTCTTGCCATGGCTGGCATCCTGGCCTGTATTTTCTTTGCCGCGATTTCCGGGTCCTCTCCGGCCACGGTGGTTGCCATCGGTTCCATCATGATCCCGGCGTTGATCAAGGCCGGATACGGAGAACGGTTCTCCTTAGGCCTGATCACGGTATCCGGATCTCTGGGCATTGTTATTCCGCCCTCCATTCCCATGATCCTTTACTGCCTGGTCATGAATGTCTCTGTGGCGGAAATCTTCATGGCCGGTATTGTTCCCGGGCTGCTCATCGGATTTGCCCTGATGGTCTATACTTTTTTTATTGCCAGAAAGAACAATTGGCGGGTCTCCCAAACCGCCTCCCTGTCGGAACTTGGCAGAACTGCAAGAGAAGGAATATGGGCCCTGCTCCTTCCCTTTATTGTACTGGGCGGCATCTATTCGGGACTGTTTACCCCCACGGAAGCAGCTGCCGTATCCGTCATCTACGCCCTGTTCATTGAGATATTTGTGTACGGGGAATTTAAATTTTCCGACATTACCGATGTCTGCCGGGAAGCGGCTGTTTTATCCGCCTGCCTCCTCTTTATACTATCCTGTGCCATGACCTTTATCTGGCTTCTGACAGCCGAACAGATCCCCCATCAACTGGCCGACATCATCATTGAACACATACACAGCCCATGGATGTTTCTGCTCACCGTAAACATCCTTTTCCTGATTCTGGGCTGTTTTATGGATGATGTCTCCGCTATGCTCATCCTGGCTCCCATATTCATGGAAACCCTGAACCGTTACGGCATTGACCTGGTTCACTTTGGTATTGTCATGGTGCTAAACATCCAGATGGGCATGCTCACCCCGCCCTTTGGCCTGAACCTGTTCGTGGCCTCGGGCATAACAGGAGAGCCTTTGATCAAAATCGCAAGGGGGGTGGCCCCCTTCCTCGGCATCATGCTGCTCTGCCTGATGCTGGTTACCTATATTCCCTGGATATCCTTGGCCCTGCCCCATTGGATTCTCCGTTAAGGAAATAATTATGCCCGATCATAAATTTACAGAGAAAATATCAGATGAGGTCAAACAGGCACTTATCGCGATCGTGACAAAGGACAGGTTTCTGGACAGGCCCGAAGAAATGGCCTGTTACGCCTATGATGCCTTTCTTGAAGAGGCACAGCCCCAGGCGGTAGTCTTTCCCCAAACCACGAAAGAGGTGTCCGGCATCTTAAAAATTGCCACTGCCCACAGGATTCCTGTGACCGGCAGAGGGGCAGGCACATCCGTTTGCGGGGCACCGGTACCGGTACATGGAGGCCTTGTGGTATGCTTCTCAAAAATGGACAAGGTTCTGGAGGTGAATACCCGGGACCGGTATGCCGTTGTTCAGCCCGGCGTGGTCAATGCCGACCTGCAAAAGGCACTGGCCCCGTTCGGCTTCTTCTATCCCCCGGATCCGGGCTCCATCGCCACCTCCACTATCGGCGGCAACATTGCCCAGAATGCCGGCGGCCCCAGATGCCTGAAATACGGGGTTACCATGGATTATATCCTTGGCATGGAAGCGGTATTGGCAGACGGCAGAGTCGTAAGATTCGGCTCAAAAAATGTAAAAGATGTCACCGGTTACAAAATGACATCCCTGTTCTGCGGATCCGAAGGCACCCTCGGCCTCGTGACCGAAGCCATTGTCAAGGTGGTGCCCCAGCCGGAGACAACCAAGACCCTGATGGTGAATTTCAGTGATCTGGACGATACGGCCCGGGCGGTCTCCGATATCATCGGATCGGGCATTCTGCCCGCGGCAATGGAACTCATGGACAAATTCACCCTCAATGCCATTGAAGACAGTGCCAATCTCGGACTGGACAGGGAGGCCGAAGGCTCCCTGCTAATTGAAATCGACGGGATACAGGAGGCCTGTGAAAAGGAAATGACCAGGATCGTTGCGCAGCTCAATGCCAACAATGCCGTCCACATTGAAGAGGCGGCAACCCAAGAGGACCGGGACAAGCTCTGGACGGCACGCAGATCCGCATACGGGGTATTTGCCAAACTGGCCCCGGACATTTTCAGTGAAGATGTTACCGTGCCGGTCAGCCAGGTGCCGGAGATGGTCAGGCGGATCAAGGCTATTTCCGAAAAATATGACATCATTGCAGGGGTACTGGCCCATGCCGGTGACGGCAACATGCACCCGCTGATCCCGGCAGACCGGAGCAATGCTGAAGAGTGGGAACGGGTGGAAAAGGCATTTAACGAAATTTTTGCCGCTGCCGCCGATCTTGGAGGCACCCTGTCCGGAGAACACGGCATAGGCCTTGCCAAGACCAAATACCTCCCCCTGGTCATGAATCAGGACTCCATGGATGTAATGGCGCAAGTAAAGAAGGCCATTGACCCCCTTGGCATCCTTAATCCGGGAAAATTCGTATGAGCCGGAAAAAAACCGACAAGTCCAACTGCGGCAAATGCGGGCTGTGCCTGTCTGCCTGCCCGGTCTACCAGACCCTGAAGGAAGAACAGGCGTCCCCAAGGGCCAGACTCCAGTTGATCAAGGCCTTTGAAAACAACACCCTGTCATCGACGCCCCTGCTCAAGGAGATCATTTCCAACTGTCTGATGTGCGGCTCCTGTGCCGTTGCCTGTCCCTCGGGTATCAACCATTATGAACGGTTCATGGAGATGCGGCAGAAAATGGTTGAGGATCTGGGGGAAAC
>PIVQ01000963.1 GCA_003354055.1 Desulfobacteraceae bacterium
TTTTTGGAAAAGTCGGTAGAAGTCCGGCAGCCTTTGTTATACCGGGATAGTTATAATGTAAAGGCTGCCGGACTACTTCATCTTAGGCTAAATCTAAAGTTACGATTAGTTGATCTGCCCAGATTTTCTTCTATTCGTAAGTTTGTCCGTTGATATAGGTTTCATAGGGCCATGGAGCAACGCCGCCGCGGGCCTTTCTCCAGTCTGCATAATCTTCAGTAAATGCTTCCTGAGAGTCCATGACCTTTTTCACGTCGGGATATTTGGCTTTTACGGAATCAATGTATTTTTTGGTGGTTTTTCTGAACTCAATCCGGGTGGCCTCGTCCATTTCAACGAATTCCACGTTTTTCTTGAACAGACGGATGGCTTTTGCATTCAAACTGTTGATCCAGTTGTAGCTCCAGAGCTGAGTCTCTTTGGCGCAGATATCAATGATCCATTTTAAGTCTTCGGGAAGTTTGTTGTAGGCATCTTTATTAAAGAAAAGACCGCATTGGATACCGGGCTGATGAACGCCGGGCTGGATCACATATTTTGTGATTTCGTCAAATCCCATGGGATAGTTGATGGCAGGAGAGGAGAATTCAGCCGCGTCAATAACGCCACGTTCCAGGGCCAGATAAACTTCGCCGCCGGGAAGGGGAGATACGGATGCACCCAGGCTGTTCATGATATCCATGAACCAACCAGGCGTTCTCAGTCTCATGCCTTTGAAGTCTTCCATCTTAGTGGCTTTTTTATTGGAGAAAAGACCCATTTCCTGACCCATCTGACCGCCGGGAAGGACAAATAGATTAAACTTGCCGTAGATCTCCTGCATCAGCTCAAGACCGCCTTTTTCATAGAGCCAGATATTGTATCCTTCGGCATCCAGACCAAAGGGAACGGAGGCAAAGGCAACAAAGGCTTCGTTTTTACCCTTCCAGTATCCGGGCCAGTCATGACCGACCTGGGCAGCACCCTGACTTACGGCATCAAAACTCTGCATGGCAGGAACCAGTTCGCCGGCGGAAAAAGGTTTGATATCCAGACGACCGGCAGAGGCCAGACGGACACTGTCGGCAAAATGCTGGGCAACATCAAAGAAAAGAAGGCCCTTGGACCAGGGCATGACCATTTTCCATCTGATTTTTTCATCGGATGTCTTAAATTTTACCCGTTTCGCTGTTTTGTGCCTGGGATCTTCACCGAATTTTTCACGTTTGCCGGCATAGGAATTGCCGCAGATAAAAAAGAATGCCATCAGGCAGGTTACCACAATCGTCAATCGTTTCTTCATGTTTTCCTCCATCCTTAATTTGCCTACTGTAAAACGGTTAATTATAGGGGTACATCAGTCTTACGCTGTAACGTTGAACTTTAACCTGCATGCCTCCTTTCCCGGACCCTTGCCAAGGTATTCCAGCAAACCAATGAGTGTTATATCGAGTTTTACAAACGATTACTTGCTTTGGTATGACCAATATTTAAAGGGTATGAAACCTATTTGTCAAGAAAAAAATTTATTTGTTTGTTTTTTGTCAATGCTTCTGGTATAAAAATTATATCCTATAAAATCAACTGGTTTTGAAATTTACCCTAAGCACAAGCCTTGAAGGTAGGACCATAGAATAAACCACGAGATAAATCAGGGATTAGCGAAAAAAGACGATTGGTAATACCAATCTCAAAAAGCCAAGTACACCGGGTACAAAAAAGAGGAAAAATATGATCAGTCAGTCAATTATCGGCAAATTAAAAGATATTGTGGGACCGAATAATATTCTTACGGAACAAGAGGACATGCTCACCTATTCATATGATGCAGCCGTCCTTGATGCTCAAATGCCCGCTGCTGCCGTTATGCCGGGCAATACCGAAGAAATAGGACAGATTATAATGGCCTGCCATGAAAACCACATTCCCATAACCGTTCGCGGAGCTGGCACCAACCTGTCCGGCGGAACCATCCCCGAGGGGAACGGAATTGTCATGCTCACAGGAAGGCTGAACAAGATCATTGAAATCAACGAGGCAGATATGTATGCTGTGGTCCAGCCTGGTGTAGTGACGGCTAATCTGGCAGCAGCAGTTGAAGCCAGAGGATTATTTTATCCCCCGGATCCGGGAAGTCAGGCAGTATCAACCCTGGGGGGGAATGTGGCGGAAAATGCCGGGGGTCTGAGAGGACTGAAATACGGAGTTACCAAAGATTATGTCATGGGGATGCGTTTTTTCGATGCCCAAGGCAACTATGTTAAAACAGGATCCAGAACGGTGAAGTGCGCCACAGGCTACAATATAACAGGATTAATGGTGGGATCTGAAGGCACCCTGGGTGTTTTGGATGAAATCACCCTTAAGCTTATCCCTGCCCCCCAGGCAAGAAAATCCATGGTGGCGGTGTATGATACAATTGAACAGGCCTCAGAAACCGTGGCTGCCATTATTGCAGCCCGAATCGTACCGGCCACCCTGGA
>PIVQ01001823.1 GCA_003354055.1 Desulfobacteraceae bacterium
ACCCAAACCCAGTGGATCAATGATAAAGGGATCTATTTGTGGCTGGCCTTCTTTTTTAGCGAAATCGGAGCAGGGTTGTATTTTGTTTCCCTGTTTTATGAGTACCGCGCAGGTATTGTTCTGGGCTGGCTGATCACCCTGATTCTGGGCGGACTGATCCATGTACTCTATCTGGGCAATCCCATGCGGGCCTGGCGGATGATCATGAAGCCCCAGACCTCGGAATTGTCCCGAGGGATCTGGATCATCGGAATATTTGCGGCCTTAGGCTTTTTTCAGATAATTGCCGCCGACGGCTTTAACATGGTGGCCAATTCTATTTTGGGCATCCTCTGTCTCTTGATCATTTCCCACGGCTTTGCCACCATGAACGTGATCCGTGCCCTTCCGGCCTGGAGCTCCACCATGGTCCTGCCCCTGTCTGTAATCTCAGGGGTCTGGGTAGGCAGCCAGATGCTCCAGTTCATGTTTGCCGTGACAGGCTCAGGCATTGCTGCCTCAGGCATGGAAGTCTGGTCTGAAGTCTTCTTCCTGATTTACTTTCTGTGCACCCTGCTCTACGTCTGGGGAACCTGGCACGGCAGCGGCGCTGCCAA
>PIVQ01000211.1 GCA_003354055.1 Desulfobacteraceae bacterium
TTCCAGCGTCTTCATTCTCCCCATGAGTTTGAAGGCACCGGCATCGGTCTTGCCACGGTCCAGCGGATCATTCATCGGCACGGCGGATCAATTGATGCCCAGGGGGAAGTCGGCAAAGGGGCATCTTTTTATTTCACATTATAAGGTTTGATATGGGGATGGGAATGAAAGAAAAATCTATTTTATTGGTCGAAGATAACCCGGATGATGAGATGCTTACCCTCCGGGCTTTGAAAAAAAACAATATACTTAATAAAGTCATTGTAGCCCGTGATGGGGCTCTGGCTCTGGATCTTTTATTTGGCCCGGAAGACAAACGCATGCCTGATTTACCCCAGATTGTTCTTTTGGATCTTAATCTGCCCAAGGTAAATGGGTTGGAGGTATTAAAAAAGATTCGCTCAAATGAAAGGACCTGTCTGCTGCCGGTGGTTATTCTGACCACATCAAACGAAGACCGGGACCGGATTGAAAGCTATCGACTGGGTGCCAATTCCTATATCCGCAAACCCGTTGATTTTGATCAGTTTTCCAATGCAATTCTTCAATTGGGAGTGTACTGGCTTGTACTCAATGAAGGCCCACCGGAGAAATAAAAAGAAAAATGACCATAGACATACTCCACATAGAAGATAATGAAGATGATGCCTTTCTGATTGAACGCAGGTTGCGCAAAGACGGTCTCAAGGTTTCAGTGAAAAGGGTCGAAACCATAACTGCTCTCGACCGGGCACTGATCCATGGGCAGTGGGATATTATCCTCTCTGATTTTAACCTACCGGGCTTTAACGGGGGGACTGCCCTAAAAAAGGTGATGGCCCAGACCCCTGAGATCCCTTTTATTATTATCTCCGGTGCCATAGGTGAGCAAATTGCCGTTGAACTGATGCGAAACGGTGCGGTTGATTATATCATGAAGGACAATCTTTCCCGCCTTGCGCCTGTGGTGGTAAGGGAACTGAGTGAGGCAAAGCTCCGTAAAGATTCAAGGGACATGGATCAGGCCATGCAGTCCATCGTCAAAAGTATTGTTAATACCACGGGTGAAGAGTCCTTTGAAAAAATTCTAAACGGCCTGTGCAACTGGGTCGGGGCTGACTCGGGCCTGATCGGTATTGCTGATGATACCGTGGTGCAATCGCTTTTCAGTATCATCAACCATGAAAAATCCCAGACGTTTCAATACAAGATTGAAGGGTCTCCCTGTGAAATAGTTATGGATAAAGGATTTCAATGTTATCCCAAGGATATCGCCCGCCTGTTTCCCCATGACCGTGATCTTGTGGACATGGGTGTTGAAAGCTATGTGGGTACCCCTTTGCAGAATGCGGCCAAAGAAACGATCGGTGTTCTCTGTATTTTTTCAGGACAAAAGATCAAAGCACCGAGCCGGCTTCAGGATTATATGGAGATTGTTGCTGCAAAAGCGGCCTCGGAAATTGAGCGGCTAAGGAGTGAAAAGGAGAGGGAAGTCCTTGAAGAGCAATTGCGTCAGTCTCAGAAAATGGAGTCCATTGGAACCCTCACCGGTGGAATTGCCCATGATTTTAACAATATCCTCAGTATCATTGTGGGGAATACAGAACTGGCTCTGGACGACCTTCCCCAATGGAATCCGGTACGGGACAAGGTCGAAGAGATCAAATCCGCCAGCTTAAGGGCCACCGGCATTGTCACCCAACTGCTCAATTTCAGTCGCAAGACAGACAGGACCCATAAGCCTGTCAATGCCATTACCGTGATTCAGGAATCCCTTAATTTTTTAAGGCCCACCATTCCTGCCACCATAGAGTTTCGTAAAAGTTTGCCCCCAACAGATATAACTATTCTGGCGGATCCAACCCAGATCAACCAGGTCATGATGAACATCTGCTCCAATGCAGCCCAGGCAATGGAAAAAACAGGCGGTATCCTGGAAATTGGCGTGAACAAAATTGATTCGGACGGCAAATCATCCAATGGTCTCACCCGGGGAGAATATATCCGGATCATGGTGAGGGATACAGGCCCGGGCATAGATTCCGACATCCTGGACCGGATTTTTGATCCGTATTTCACAACCAAAGAGGTGGGAAAAGGATCGGGGATGGGACTGGCCGTGGTTCACGGTATTATTCAAAACCATGGGGGGGCAATTGCAGTTGAAAGTGAGCCTGGAAAAGGCACCACCTTCATCATACATTTGCCGGTGGTTGCCCAACAAACGGTCCCGGCGATTAAAACAGATGAAGAACCCCTGCTGGGAAGCGAAACCATATTGTTTATTGATGATGACGAATCCATTGCAAATATGACCGGACAGCTATTGGAAAGGCTTGGATACAAGGTTGAGATAGAAACAGATCCCATTGGTGCCTTGGCATTGTTTAAATTAAACCCTGATCTGTTCGATCTGGTCATTACCGATATGACCATGCCCAGAATGACTGGCCTTGCACTGTCCATGAAATTAAGGAAGATTCGCCCCGATATTCCCATTATTGTCAGTACAGGCTATAGTTCCTTAATTGATGAAAAAACAATGAAGGCCAATGGGATTACCGGCTATATCATGAAACCCGTGTCCAAATTACAAATGGCAAAGGCCATACGTAAGGCCCTGGATACCTGATCCCATCCGGGTTCACTTTTCCCGGACATTTCATTTGGTGTTATGAATTCCAAAAATTGAGCCCCGACGGCCCGACAAAGCGATTCTGCCCGGGAAACATAGGAGTCAGGTATTTAGGCCCATGAAAAACAAATTCTGTACCATACTGCACTCCTTAAAAAGCCCGAAGAATGTCGGCATGATACTTCGCAGCCACGTAGCCCATGGCGGATCAGAGTTCATCACAACAGGACATGATCTGCCATGGGAATTTAAAAAAGGCACACAGGCTTTTTCAAGGAAGCTTGAAAAGGAATGCAACATCATCCACATACCGGATCCCCTGCAAACTCTGGATTGGTGCAGAAAAAACAATTACGCTCCAATCGCAATCGAAATTCAGGAAAATTCAACTTTTCTGGACGAGTTTTCTTTTCCTAACCGTACCGCAATTATCGTTGGAAACGAGGGAGAGGGGCTTGATAATAAATTCCTGGGAAACTGCGACCATGTGGTGACCATAAAACAATTTGGAGAAGTGGGCAGCCTTAACGTTGCCGTATCCGCTTCAATCGCAATGTATGAATTCAACCGCTCCGGTACTGCGGCAAATAGTATTACAGGTAATCACTACAAAAACGGATGAATACGACTTCATTGTGGCACGGCTTCCCCTGAAAAAATGGGTGTTGAAATAAAAAATTGCATTTTCTAAGGGTTTCCCCGATTGTTTTCTGAATCCAGTTGAGGTAATAAACTTTAGGTTCTCAATTTCGATAAACGTCTTCTATTATAGGTTTCAGATATGATAAAATTTTCAAATTCAAATTCAAATTCAAATCGTTTCAAAAGAGCATTGTTAAGGCTACCAGTCGAAGAAAAAATCACAAGGAAAATCACGATACAAGACGTTATCGATAAATGGTGTCTTCTGTATCGGAGTGGATACTCTCCAGTTGATGTCTTCCGCATTGCCAATGAAGAAGATATCGACGACAAAGTTTTCAAAAAACTGATGATTAGTCTCAATGGTTACCTCTAATTACAGACACAGCAAAGGCAAGTTTTCATCCAAGCACGGGTTTTCGGTCAGCCACTACTATAGCAAACCCCGGTGGCAGGCCTTGGGTGGGAAGTGCTCGTAAGCGGCGTGCGAGGGTGCGGCGACATGGATTTGCACCCTGTTGGATTTCAGGGTGGCTGCACAATATGCTAAAATCCGACAATTAACCAAACTCGCTCTCAATCTGCTTTAAGCGCTCAAGGCCCCATTTTATGTCATCTGCATCACAGGCCGGAAAGGTCAGTCTGACAAGCAGTCCGTTTTTTTGCTTTATCTGCCTCATATCCGGTGCAACCGCATCCCAGGCAGGTGTAACGCCGATGCCTTCTTTTTTGGCTGCTGCCAGAAATAATTTTTCTTTTTCATTAGTTATGTCGGGCAGGCTTATGCAGGAAAAAAAGCCGCCGGCCATTTTAGCGGGGAATGCGCCTGAGAAATTTTCATTGAGTGCGCTATTGAGCGCATCCATTTTGGGTTTGTAAAGTTCACAAAGATAGCTCAAATACGTTTCATATTTGCCGGATTGAATAAAATCCGCAATAAAGCCTTGGGTGGGCAAATTGGGATTCAGCCGGGTATTGGCAACGATTTTTGTCATCCGGTCTAGTAAATTCTCCGGGAGAACCATATATCCGCACTTGGTACCCGGTGAAATTGTTTTTGTAAAGGAACTCACTAAAACGGGACCCCAATCCGAAACTGCTATGGGTTCATTTTGCTTCCCGTCATAGCGAAGGGATTCATAACAGATATCCCAGATGCAAAGGACATCATTTTCTTTGCATAACCTCTCTGCAGCGTCACGGTTTTCAGGCGCATAGTTGATGCCCGTGGGATTCTGATGAAAGGGAATACCGTAAAAAGCGGTCACTGATTCTTTTTGGATCGTTGATTTTAACCGATCCAGGTTTATGCCCTCAGGTGTTAATTCAACACCGATCAGATGATGTCCGTATCGCTCAGCATCGAAAATTACACGGTCATAGGTCATTTCCTCCACAACGATGCGGCTTCCCTTTGGTAGAGATTTAAAAAGAAGAGAAATCATCTCCATGCCGCCGTTTCCGGCTATGATCCGATCTGAATTGACATCATAGACGGCGGCCAGGATATCCCTTAACGGTTTAAAACCGTTGAAATGGCCGTATTGAAGCACCTGGGTTTGATACTTATTTACCGCCTTTTCATATCCTTCGGCCACCATCGGCTTAAGTGCAATCAATGCCTCTTCAGCCGGTACTCCCCGAAGAAAATTCACCGTTCTTTCTTTATTTGTGTCACCCATTGCCACCATTTTTGAAATCCTTTTATACATTTTGCTTCATTAGAAATACCTGATTATATTTTGGTCTCGAATCCATTTGGTAAAGGTTAATCTCAATGACAAGCTTTCTATTTTTCACAGATTCCCCGCCAAATCAAGAATATATTAGTGTTCTTTAATATTTTCTCTAAAATAAACACCTCTCAAATTTCAGGCAGGTTGCAATACCGGAGCCGTTGTATTATTAAAGTATACCAAGATATAAGGATCGGCTCCAAAATTACTTGATCTTTTGTTTTCAAAATACCCAGTCTTTTAAGGGGTTTTGGAAACAATTTAGATCAAGTTATTCTGTAACGATTCCTAACTGCATTCAAACGCTACAGGGATGGAAGATGAATAAAGAGATTTACAATACCCTTCGGAAACGGATCATCTATCTGGATTATAAACCTGGACTTATCCTTAAGGAACAGACCCTGGCCGAAGAATTCGGAGTCAGCAGGACGCCGCTGCGGACAGTGCTCTTCCGCCTGGAATGGGAGCATCTGGTAAAGATTCTGCCCAGGACCGGTATCCTGATCATGGAACTGGAACTGAGTACCATTACCAATGTGTTCCAGGCAAGGCTGGAACTGGAGGCTGTTATCGGCACCATGGCAGCCGAACGGATGACCCGGGATCAGATTGCACAGCTCGAAAGACTGCAACAAGATTGTGATGCCTTAAAGGGCAACATTGATCCCAGGGCATTGGGCGACCTGGACGTGGCCAATAAACAACTGTTCCATGAGGCAGCGGCAAATCCCTTTCTCATTGAAATGTCCGAACGCCTATATTCTTTAACTTTCAGGCTCTGGTACTTTAACATGCTTAAAATGGATCGTACAACATGGAACATAGAGGTGGATGCGGTTCAGGAGGATCTGGTAATTCTGGCGGATCTACTTCAAAACGGCACCCCGGAACAGGCCGGCCAGGCCAGAAAGGACCAATTGCTTAAACATCTTAAACGAATCAGGTCCTCATTTTTAGGATTGTCCGGGCTCTGACCCGGAGGGCTCTGATCCGATGGGCTCATACGCCGGGTTCTGATTTTAATCAGACATGGCGGCAGCTTCTTGACATCATGGTCGCTGTCTGCCTATAATCGTTGAACTTTTACTATATCTATATCTTAAGGTCTTATTTATGAATAAAGCATGGATATGCCTCTTCTTTTTTCTGATGTTACTGCCGGGTACCGCTGATACAGCATTTGGCCAGACAACCCATGCAGCAATGCTCAAAAGCACCTCAGGTAAGGTGAGTATACTTCGTCAGGACCTAAAATTACCAGCCAAGGTGGGTATGCTTCTTCAAAAAGGGGATACGGTTATTTCTTCAAGAGCAGGCTATGCAGGAATTATGTTCACCGACGGTACGGTGATCACTCTGGGCCCTAAAACAAATTTTCGTATCAATGCCTATGTGTTTTCACCTGAAACAGAGACGTATGATTTTTTCTTCTACCTGGAAAAAGGATCAGCAGTCTATCATTCCGGTAAGGTTGGAAAATTATCACCGGAATCGGTTAAAGTGGAAACCCCCAAAGCAACTGTGGGGATCCGGGGAACCCGTTTTATTATTAAAGTGGATTGATCAAATTGAAAACTCTTCTTAAGCTTTTTGCAGTATCGGCGGCCTTAATGCTCCTTGTCTCATGCGGACAAAAAAATACAACCGTTATCCTGCTGCCCCAGGATGACGGTCACACGGGTGCGGTCCTGGTTAAAAACCAAAAATCTTCAACATTACTGGACAAACCGTACACCTATACGGAAGCCACTTCCAAGACCGCCGGATTTGTGGTTCTAAAGGCAGATCCGGACAGAATAAAGGCAACCTATGCCCAGCTTTTTGCGGCAGAACCGGCCAAGCCGATTCATTTCATACTCTACTTTAAGACAGACTCCGTAGAGTTGACACCGGAGTCCCTGGCTCTGCTGCCCAAAATTTCCCAAAGCGCAAAAGAGAGGGAACCGTCTGAAATAAGCATCATCGGTCATACAGACACCCTGGGGACGCCTGAGTACAACATCAACCTGTCCCTGGAACGGGCAAAAGAAGTGGCTAAAATTCTGACCAAATACGATACAGGCCTTAAACAGGTCTATGTTCAGGGATTTGGTGAATACGATCTTTTGGTTCCCACACCTGACAACACTCCAAAAGCCCGGAACCGCCGCGTTGAAATCATGATCCGGTGAGCCGTGGTGAACCATCCCCCGAAAATAACCCGTCTTCCTAGGACAGTGCGGCTGAGTATAATAGCGGCCATGGGACTTATTACCATGGCAGCGGCATTTGCTCCTTTTATGGACATGGCGCCCGTAAAATCACTGGATACTTTTTTTTACGACCGGTTCATGATCTATGCCCGACCCAAGACCACCTATTCCCATAATGTCACCATTGTGGATATTGACGAGGTAAGCTTGTCCGGCGCGGGGCAATGGCCCTGGCCAAGATACAGACTGGCCCAGATGCTGGCCACTCTTTCCTCTCATTCGCCAAGGGCCATGGGCCTGGATATTGTGTTTCCGGAACCGGACCGCCTTTCCCCGGCCCATCTAACCCAGCAGTTTAAAAGAGATTTTCAACTGGAGATCAAGTTTTCCAATATTCCTCCCTCTCTTACGGACAACGACGGATTTTTCGGTCATATCCTGAACCAGACCCAAACAGTGGGAGCCCGGTATTACTATTTTGACCATGTGTCAAAAGGTGCCGTGTGCAAATCGTTTCCGTTTGACATTACAGATCCGGGCAATCTTGCCACCCTGTCAAAGGCCGAAGGGGTGCTTTGCAACACCCCGAAAATTGAAACCCGGCTGGCATCTGTAGGGTATATCAACAACCAGTATGACCGGGACGGTTTGCTGCGCAGGACCCCTCTACTGATTAAATACCGAGACGGAATCGCCCCCCACCTTTCCCTGGCCCTGTTCATGATGGAAAACAAGTTAAAGACGCTGGAGATTGTCAAGACGCCACTGGGATTGTCACTTAAGGCCGGCCCTGTAACCATCCCCATAACCCGGGACGGATTTGTCCACATTAATTTCAACGGGCCTGCCAGAGCGTTTAAATATATTTCAGCAATTGACATTTTAAACCGGAAGTTTGATCCGGCTGACATCCGCGATAAAACCATACTCATCGGCAGTTCTGCCGTGGGCCTCAACGATATCCACCCCACAGTGTTTGATGCCCATTTTCCGGGCATTGAAGTCTCAGCCGTTCTTCTGGACAATATGGGCAATGAAAATTTTGTCAGGATACCGGGCCGGTCAGGTATTTGCCTTGCACTGACCTGTATCGTCCTGGGAAGTATCATGATGGTGCTGTTTAACCTGGACCCCGACCCCATGGGTCTTGTTTTGGCCACCGTAACAGGGGCAGGCCTCGTGTTCGCGGCCAGTCTGATTCTCTATTACCAATGGGCGGTTTTTATCTCCCCTGCCCTGCCCCTGATCCTGGCTCTGGCGTTGTTTGTCCTGATCACGTTTGCAAGATTTGCATCGGAAAAACGGGCTGCCTATACCTGGTTCCGCCAATTATCCGCAGCCCAGCAACTGACCATGGAAATCATGGTCTCCATGGTAGAGACCCGGGATCCTGAAACAGGGGCACACATTGTCCGCACCCAGCACTATGCAAAGGCCGTGGCCTTGCATCTTCGATCGAAAGGCCTGTTCTCCCACATCCTGACCGAGGACTACATTGAAACCTTATTTCTTTCCGTCCCCCTCCATGATATCGGCAAGGTGGGCATACCGGACAACATCCTGCTCAAACCGGCCAGGCTTAATGACGATGAATTCAGGCATATGAAGATGCATGCCACTTACGGCAGAATCATCCTGAGACGGGCAGCGGACAAAATCGAAGGAAGCAACTACCTGGCTATGAGCGAAGATATTGCCGGCACACATCATGAAAAATGGAACGGCAAAGGGTATCCCGAAGGCCTTGCCGGAGAAAAGATTCCCCTGTCCGGGAGAATCATGGCCATTGCCGATGTATATGATGCCCTGATCAGCAAACGGTGTTACAAACCACCCTTTCCCCATGAAAAAGCCATGTCCATTATCCGTGAAGAAAACGGCAAGCTATTTGACCCTGTCATTGTAGAGGCGTTTGTGGAAATCGAAACCGAAATCCTGGAGATTGCCGCCCGGTTCAAGGATGAGGAATGAAAATTATTTCTTCTGTTCCATGGCAGCCTGAACAAAGGAAAGAGTGGCTTTAACATCAGGGTTCGTAAGGGTACTGGCCATGACATCCTGCCAGTTTTCAGTTGCAAGGGTCTGGTTGATCCTTGCTGCGGTATCTGATTTCAATCCGTGCTTGATCTGGATAAAGGGACGGTTGGGGGTGTCGATCCACAGGCAGATGATTTCCTTGGCCCGGGCAATGAGATTTTCTCCCTCAACCACTTCGTCCACCATTTCCATTTCAAGAGCCTTGTCCACCCCGACCATGTTGCCGAAGTACATCACATCCCTGTACCGTTTGTCAGAATCCAGGCCGAACCGGACCACTGAGGACTGGGCAATGGAAAGCCCGAGGCCGATTTTTATTTCACTCATACCCAGCTTGATTTTGGGGTGGTTTTTTACAATCCTGTAGTCAGAGGCCATGGCCAGGATCAGCCCCATGGCTGCGCAGTGGCCGTTCATGGCGCAGACAACCGGTTTCTTACAGGTAAAATAATCCACCAGGATTTTTTCCTCTTCCTCAAAAAAGGAAATCACCTCATCCGCAGTTTCAAACCCCACAAACATTGGCAGGCTGAATCCGCTTGAAAAGAACCGTCCCTCACCGGTGAGGATGATGCCTTTGAGTTCATCCTTTTCATTCACCTCGTCTATAATCTCTTTTAGCTGACGAAGGGTCTCGATAGTCACGGCATTGGAAGCACCGTCGGTGAGTGTGGCAACGACAATATTATCCTGAATTTCTTTTTTAAGCATGGCTTATCCTTTTTATACATACAAACGGTTTATCATAGTAAACATTGTTATTATACTATCTGACACCCAATCGCAAGAGAGGCTGCCTAAAAAATAGCAAATACAAGTATTTAATTGACACCCAATCATCCTGTCAATCAGGGAAACCCTTAGGCGTTAGGCTTTTTTAAGCATAGCCCGCATAATCAACTGATATATTGGGGAAAAT
>PIVQ01000212.1 GCA_003354055.1 Desulfobacteraceae bacterium
CACAACAATGGGCATGCCGCTGGCCTTGGATAAAACCGGTGTACCGATACTTAAGCTCCCGTTTTTTGCGTGGTTAAAATAATCCCTGTCAGATACGGACATTCCCTTGGTGCGCAAGGTGCCGCCGGTGCTGTCCGCAATGGTTGTTCCCTTATCATCAGTGACAAAGAAAAAATCATATCCCTGGCCGATTTCTTTAAAAACAGATACCAGTAAGCCATCCAGCGCAGTTACGGTTGATGTAGAGTTTTCAATACCGTTATGGAAAACGTCTTTTGCTGCCTCTGTGACCAGGGGGTTAATAGCCATATTTTTTGCCAGTTTGATTTCCTGCTCCATCATTGTGTCTGCCATGACGGCCAGGTTCTGGGCGATAAACAGGGACTGGCCCTTGGCGACCTGTACCAATGCCTTGGATGAGGTGTTAATGGAAAAGAAACCAACCACTGCCAGAGGAACGATGGAGGCCAGAATGCCGCCTACGATCAGTTTAAATTTAAGAGATTTTTTTTTCATGTGGGTTCTCCTTTTAATGTACGGTTTTGATAGTTTTATAATTTGAATTGCTTATTTTTGTTTGGATCCGGTTTAAGACCAGGAGGGCATCTTCCATGTCATCATTCAGATAAGTGATAAAACTGGGGTTCAACTGAAGGCACGACGAGAAGACTGCCTGGTCCATGTGTTCGGGCAGAACCAGAATCAGCTTTTTATTGTCAAACAGGGAAGCTAAGCCAAAAAAGCCGTCTAAAATTGTTTGTGAGGGTACAACCATGAGAATTACTGAAATATCATTCAGCGGCAGGCTCAACTCTTGGGCCAGACCTTCCAGAGAATTGGTCTTTTGTAGCCATATATCAGGTAGTTGAGCCTGAATCTGTTTTTCAAATCCAGCCACCTGTTTTTCCCTGGAATCTGTATACAAGAGTATTTTCATGTATCCCCCTTTGTTCTCGTGATAAAAAATTATAATTACCCTGGAACATGAGCAGAATCCGTGCCAGATTTGTAGTTTGTGACGTATGTGTAATAATTACACATAGTTATATTATTCGAGGGTTTGGGTGAGGGATGGAAATGCGGACCCATTCCTGAAAACAGGAATGGATTTATTCCTAATTATGGGAATGAGGAAATGTTTTGGTTGGTATTAAAAAAGGGGGTCAGGTACTGCCGAAACCTGACAGGTCGTACTTGCTTAACAGACCGTATAACCGGGATTGGGAGATGCCGGACATCCGGCAGGCCTCTTTCCGGTCCCCTTTTGCCCGGTTGAGCAGTTCCTTGAGATAGGTTTTTTCCAGGTTGTTTCTAAATTCGGCCAAGGGGGGAAGATCCTCTTCCGGGGGCAGTGTCATTATTGTGTTTTTGGGGGAAGGAATCGCGGTGGATTCAAACTCAAGACGCGCCATTCGAAAATCCGGGGGCAGGTGTTTCGGGAAAATGGTAGGATCCGACCCTGCTGATGCCAATACGTATTCCAGAAGATTGACCAGTTCTCTGACATTTCCCGGCCAGGGATGGGTTTCCAGAATACTTAGAAAATCCGGAGAAACCGCCTTTTGCTCTATCTTATACCGGTTGGAAAGCTCCTGGAATTTTTTCAGGGCAATTTCTTCAATATCCTTTTCCCGGTCTCTTAAGGGCGGCAGTTTTATTTCCATGGCCCGGATTCGGTACAGGAAATCATTTCTGAATTGATTGGCCTCTACCATTTCATCCAGGTTAAGGTGGGTTGCCGCCACCAGGCGGATATTGACGGGGATTTCCTTTGATCCGCCAATGGGTCTGACGCATCTTTCCTGAAGGGTGCGCAACAGTGATTTTTGGGCCGCCATCGGCAGGTCTCCGACTTCATCCAGCATCAAGGTACCGTTGTTGGCCTGGGTAATGAGACCGTCCTGTTTTTTTCCCGCCCCTGTAAAGGCTCCTTTTTCATGGCCGAACAGGGTGCTTTCCACCAGGGTCTCGGGCAGGGCACCGCAATCCACTGCGATAAACGGATGTTTGGATCGTCTGCTGTTCTCATGGATGGCTCTGGCAAACAACTCCTTTCCGGTTCCGGTTTCACCGGTGATCAACACACTGACATCTGTTGTGGCAGCCTTTGCCACTTCGCTCAGGCATTTTTTGATGGGATCCGACTCCCCCACAATTTGGCTTCGGATCAGGGGAACCGGATGGGTATCTGCCTGCTTTTCCTCTCGATACTGAAGGGCTCTTGTGATGGGCAGGGTGACCTCGTTGAGAAGGAAAGGCTTTTGAACATAATCCCAGGCCCCGTATTTAAAGGCCAGTTCCGCCCCCCTGGCATCTCCTGTTCCGGTGATGATAATGACCTCCGGGGCTGCAGGGGATTTTAAAATTTCAGGCAGAAGATCCAGGCCGTTTCCGTCCGGAAGTTCAAGATCAAGCAGAACCAGGTCAAATTTGCGGGCCGCAAACAACAGGCGGCCCTGTGTCACTGTCTGGGCGGCTTCATATTCATACCCCATCTGCTTCATAAGCTCTGTAAAGAAAAGACATATCTTGGGGTCATCATCAATGATCAATACCTGTGTCATGCCTTACCCCTTTTCCCGTTTTTCGGTTAATGCCGATCCGATCACCTGGAGAAGTTCGCTGGCAATAACAGGTTTCATTATCATATTGGAAATACCGTAATGCTCTATTTTTTCCGTGCTTAAGCTCTCACTGAATCCCGTACAGAGGATGATGGGGATATCAGGTCTTATCTGTTTTATCTGTTCGGATAATTCAAAACCGGTCATTTCGGGCATGGAAAGATCCGTCAATACCAGATCAAAACTTTCGGCATCCTGTCTGAATGTCTCCAGGGCTTCACTGCTGCTTTGACACCCTATTACCTCATAGCCGAGGTTGAGAAGGAACTGGGAACACCACTTAATAATCTGTGCTTCATCGTCCACCAGAAGGATCTTGCCTTTTCCAGTGACGAGCTTGTGTTTTTGGAAGACCGGATCTTCCTTTGTGTCACCTGCCTGTCGTGGGAGCAGAATCTGAAAGGTGGTTCCCATACCGGGTTCGCTATAGACGGAAATGGCCCCTTTCATTTCCCTGATGATACCGTAAACCATTGAAAGTCCCATGCCCGATCCTTCGCCCCGGGGTTTTGTGGTGAAAAAAGGCTCAAATATTTTTCCGGTCAGGTTTTTGGGAATACCGCATCCGGTATCGCTTATGATCAATTGGATGTAATGCCCCGGCTGGATTTCCTTGGATTGAAGGGTGTTATCGCTGGATATATGTTTTGCAGTCAGCTTTACATCCAGTATCCCGCCTTTTTCCTTCATGGCATAGGCGGCATTGGTAAACAGGTTCATAAGCACCTGATGCAGCTGAGTGGGATCTGCCACTATAGTGGCGGTTGCTTCGGTAATATTCCGTTTTATTTCAATGGTCGGAGACAGGGAAGCCCTGAGGAATTTCAGGCACTCCTTAACCAGGGGGACAATGTTTGTCGCGGTTTTCTGTACATCTGCCCTGCGGCTGAAGACCAGTATGTGCTTGACCAGGTCGCGGGCTCTCAACCCGCCTGCCAGCACTTGGTCCAGTTTTTGTACGGCATCCGGATTTTTGTTCAGCCGAAGCTTGGCCAGTTCGGTAAATCCCATCATGGAAGAGAGAATATTGTTAAAGTCATGGGCTATTCCTCCTGCCAGCGTCCCCAGCGCTTCCATTTTCTGACTCTGCTGGATACGGCCCTCCAGTTTTTTACGGTCTGTAATATCCTGGATGGTACCGCGGAGGAAGTAATGCTCATCGTCTGATTTGGTCTCGGGGTTGCAGATGGCGTTGATCCATTTGATATTTCCTGATGGAAGGGTCAGCTCTAATTCAATATCAAATGGCCGTCCTTCATCCATGGCACCCTGAATGGCATCATGGTAAATATTCCACCATTTCCCAACATAGATTTTTTTTAATTCTTCGGGGGAGCAGGGGGCCTGTTCCGGATCACGTTCAAATATCCGGTATACCTCTTCAGACCAGATCCGTTGATCGGTTTTTGTATCAATGGACCAGTTACCGATCCCTGAAATTTGCTGGGCCAGGCGGAGGTCTGTATTGGTTTCCCTCAGTTCTTTTTCCAGGGTCTTGCGTCGGGTCACATCCCTGGTAATTCCTAAGATTTTATCCGGGTTCCCGTCAATGTCTCTCAGGAAACGGGCCGTGAGTTCCGCCCATATTTTTTTACCGTCCTGTTTGATCATTTCCACTTCAACGGCCTGATAACGGTTGGGATCAACCCCGGACTCAGCATCCCTGGCAAGTTCATCAGATATTATCCCTGATACTTTCTCCAGGGAGGCTTTACCCATGTGTTGCTCGATTTCCTGACGGAGAAATTCCTTCGGTGTATACCCCAAAAGGTGTTCTACGGCAGGGCTGACATAGGAAAGTTTAAACTCTGCAAGTTCCAGTATCCAGATCACATCAGTGGCATATTCGGCAAGGATCCTGTACCGGGCTTCACTTTCCCTCAGTTGTTTTTCTGCCTGGTTTTTTTGTAGGATCTTCCACATCCCGTCCATCATGAGCTGTAATTGGCGGATATCGGATTCATCATAGTCCGTTAGTTTATTGCCCACCCCTGCCAGGGCAACGATTTTATCCCCTTCAAATACAGGGATATTCAATACCCTGTCTATTCTGACATGTCCGGCCGGATACCCCTTTTTCTCCGAAGCGGTATGATTGGGATAGTCATTGATTACCACAGGCTTACGGGTTCTGGCTGCCCTGGCCCAAAGCCCTGTAACAGCCACATCATACACCAGTATTTTATCTTTGATCTCACATTCTTTCATGGCCTGTTCGGACCAGGTATGCATGGTCAGCCGGGACTCATCTTCATTCATGAAGGCCAGATATCCGATCCCGCTCTGGGTCAGGCTGATGGCCTCTTCCAGGGCAAATTCAGTGAGGGTACTCAGGGACTTGCCCGTGAGCTGGTTTAATTCGAGCAGTTTTTTCAGCCGTAACTCCTCAAAGTGCCTTGCCTGCTCCGCCGTAGCCCTGTTCCGTTCTATCCTAAATACCTGCAGGGTAATATAGAGTGACAGAATGATGATAAAAATCAGAATGCCGCTGAAAATTTGGAGGAACATCCGGGTCATGGATGCGATTTCCATAGTGATGTCCTGTTCATAGATACCGGTACCGATTATCCATTTCCAGGCCGGGAACCCTTCGACATAGGAAATTTTCGGCATCCCTTTTCCCGGGGTATCTTTCCACTGCCAATAGTAATTGACATAACCGCCGTTTTCCTGCATCACCTTGTTTACCATGGCAACAAAGGGGTAGTTGCCCACCTTGTCCTGGAAAAGGGTCAGGTCTTGGCCTTCAAGATCCGGACGGTAGGGGTGCATGATCATGAAGGGATGATAGTCGGTTATCCAGAAATAGTCCTTGCCCTCAGGCCCGTATCTTAAGTTGCGAAGTTGATGAATGGCCTCTTTACGGGCGTTTCCAGGGGTGATCTCGCCCGCATTTATCCTTGATTCGTAATTTGCCAACAGACTGAGCGCACTGTCCGTCAATTGGAGAATGGCCGCTTTCTTCTGATCCAGCAATTGTTCCTTCTGCTGGGGGATAAAGAGAATAAAAACACTTAAGGCGAAAACCGCATAGGTGAGGTACAAGGGGATGAGGATCCTTGAGGAGCTTAAAAGGATCCTTTTTTTTGTATACTCGCCAAGTGTCTCTTTTTCGTGAGGGATGACACGCTCCACTATTTTTTCTCCAGTATAATTTTTTCAAAACAGATTTAGCGGGAATTAAACTCATTGTATCAATTTCCATCGGGGAGTCAACCGAACTTGCGCTGTTATGCCGGATTGGAGCTATTTTCAGCTGAATTTTACATTTAGAAGAAAATCTGCAACAAATACCCATGAAATTGCCGGTTTAGGCCATGTTAATTTCCATCCGGTCTCGGTATCATTCTTTTAAACTTAAGCTTTGACCTCTAATCACATAAAGGAGATTTCATGAACCGATTCATCTTTGCGCTGCTTATTTTTATAATGACCACAGGCTGCGGCCAGTCTCCCGATATCGTGGAGTCGGATTCGGATACCCAAGGGCATACCCCGCCTACCCAGGCCACGGCCCGTGCAAACGAAAGAGTGGGAAAACTTCTTGATTTTGATGATAAAAGGGATTTTAAAAATGCGCAAAAAGGTCTGATTGCAAGGGATCCGGACCTAAGGGTGACCGGCAGCCAGGGCGAAATCATCTGGGATCAGCCTGCTTATGCCTTTATGGAAGGGAAGGCCCCGGACAGTGTGAATCCAAGTCTCTGGCGTCAGGGCCGCCTCAACAATATCCACGGCCTGTTTAAGGTTGCGGAAGGAATTTATCAGGTCAGGGGACATGACCTGGCCAATATGACCCTTATCCAGGGGCAGACCGGATGGATTGTCGTCGACCCTTTGACGGCGGAAGAAACCGCATCGCGGGCTCTGGCCCTGGCCAGGAAACACTTGGGGAACCAGCCTGTAACCGCCGTGATTTTTACCCATAGCCATATTGATCATTTCGGTGGTGTCCGGGGGATCCTGGGCAGCGATGAAGCCAATGTCAGGATTATCGCACCCAAGGGCTTTATGGCAGAGGCCACCAGTGAAAATATAATCGCCGGTATGGCCATGGGCCGCAGATCCATGTTCATGTACGGTAAAAACCTTGCCCGGTCTCCCCGTGGGCATGTGGGAACCGGTCTTGGGAAGGAACCGGCCTACGGTACTTTCGGGATTATGGCCCCCACTGAAACTGTCGATCACACCGGTCAGAAAATGGATATTGACGGGGTGCCTTTTGTGTTTCAATATGCCCCGGATACCGAGGCACCCGCGGAGATGACCTTTTACCTGCCCGAACAAAAGGCCTTTTGCGGGGCGGAAATTGTATCTCATACCATGCACAACCTCTATACCCTGCGGGGAACTAAAATCCGTGATGCCCTGGCATGGAGCAATGTAATCAATGAGACCATCCTGCGTTTCGATGACGCCCAGATTTATTTCGGCTGCCACCACTGGCCTGTCTGGGGAAACGAAGAGATTATGGCATTTCTAAAGAAACAAAGGGACCTGTATAAGTATATCCATGACCAGACCGTTCGGATGTTTAATCAGGGATATACGCCCATTGAGATTGCAGATGAACTTGAACTGCCCCCTTCGCTGTCTGACAGTTTTGCCAACCGGGGATATTACGGAAGTCTGAGGCACAATACCAGGGCCGTCTATCAGTCCTATCTAGGCTGGTATGACGGGAACCCGGCCAATTTGAATCCACTGTCGCCCAGGGATGCGGGGCAACGGTATGTGGATATGATGGGCGGGGCTGATGCGATGCTCGAAAAGGCGCAAACCTATTTTTCGAAAGGCGAATACCGCTGGGTGGCCCAGGTCCTGAACCACCTGGTCTTTGCCGAGCCTGACAATACAAAGGCCACGGCCTTGCTGGCACGGACCTATGACCAACTCGGATACCAGGCCGAATCCGCTCCCTGGCGGGATGTCTATCTGACCGGCGCCCTAGAACTGCGGCACGGTCCGCCTGAGAAAGGGATTGATATTGCCATCATGAAAGGGGTGCTGGAGAAGACCCCCATTCCTTACTTTTTTGATTCCATGGCCGTGCGCCTCAACGGCCCGAAGGCCGAGGGAAAGAAGATCAGGGTAAACATCCTTTTTACAGACCTGGATGAGACCTATACGCTGCATCTTGAAAATTCAGTGCTCCATCACGCAAAGGCCGTATCCGGGGAGATGCCGGATGTATCCATTGAGGTTACCCACGGGCTTTTCATCCGGATGATTCTGGGCCAGGCAGGTCTTAAGGAAACTATTTTTTCAGATGACCTTTCTGTTACGGGCAGCAAACTGGACCTTTTGCAATTTCTGCTATTGTTTGAAAAGCCGGCAGGCTTGTTTAATATAGTGACCCCATGACGCGGTTCAGGGGGCGGACAGCTTCTGTTTTACAGGATGTTTTGCATCCGTAAAAGAGGTGACCAGGCAATAGTCTGCCCGGGCATTTTTCAGACAGCAGGCGTCCAGGGTTACCCCCTGTTGAACAAGCTCCGGGGTATCGGCCTTGTTCAACACGATGGTCCTGACCATTCTCTTGCCCGCGGATTTGAACAGGCCCTGATCTGATTCAATCAGGCTGACCAGGGTCTGCTCCGTAATGGGATCGCCCGCGGCCTGTCTCGCAAGGTCTGCCAGAAGTTCCGGGCGATGGACATGGGTATCGTCCAGTGGCATTCCCAGGCAGTCAAGGCCGATACAGCCCACCACCATCTGGGTCTGGGAAGGGATTACAGGTTCATGATCGGCAGGCGCCTTGACCGGCCGCATCCTTGCCCCGTCTCCCTCAATGAGAATGAGATCAAATTGAGGCGAATTCAGCAGCGGCGACAGATCCTCCGGAGAATAGCCGATAAGTTTTTTCCGCTTGGGATTATGATCATTGGCAGCTACCAGAATTTTGCCGGGTTCACAGGCCCTTGTACAGAGGCTGTGGGCAGGCCCGATAAACAATTGATCAAAGGGCTGGGCCGGGGAGGCTGAGTCATTGTCCGCGGATTCAAAATATTCAGGGTTGAACATGGCTGTGGTGGTGGTGATCAACACCGATTTCCCCAACGCTGCCGCCTCTTTTGCAAGGGTAAAGATAAAAGATGTTTTGCCCCCGCCGCCCACAACGGTGATGATACGGGGCAGGGTTAGGGCCTGGATTAATTTCATTTGGACTCCTTCTGGCAAAGGCAATTATAATCTTCAGGGGTATCAATATCCGATAGAATTTCATCCGTATCCACCTCGACCTCCTGAATTGATTCGGAGAATTGTTGAAATAATTTTCTTCCGCCGATATCCCCTGATAATGTCTTAAGTTCGGCGAAAAAGTTACGTCCAAAGTAAACCGGGTTACCCCGGCGTCCTTTAAAGGTGGGGATGATGATTTTGTCAGGATTTTGTCCGGCGGCTTTGCATATGGCCCGGATCACTGATTCGGGCACCAGGGGCTGGTCCCCCAGAAGAAAGAGGGCGCCGTCAACTTCGGCGTGTCGGCCGGCTGCAAGTTTGTTTAGTCCTTCAACAATGGAGGAAGCCATGCCGCTTTCATAGTGTTCATTAAGGACAATATCCACTGTTGTGTCGTCTATACTCTTTTGAATTCGTTCTGCCTGGTATCCCAGCACAAGGATAAGGGGGGACAGCCCGGCTGTCCGGCCCTGTTCAATGGTGTGGGCCAGGATGGGTTTCCCGTTAAAGGGCAGCAGTTGTTTGGTTTTTCCCATGCGACTTCCCGTACCTGCAGCCAGGATGATGCCGGTAACCCGGCCGGGGTTAGTCTGCCGGCTCAAAATGGCCTCCAGCACGGCCCCGCCAAGGGATCTGGCCTTGTCTGAAACGGTATGGCCGTGCCGGATCTCGCCTCTGGGATCCACATCTCCGATCTTCCTTCCTTTAGCTACCTTCAGGCCGTCATGGACCAGGCCGCGGACTACCCCTTCAATTTTTGATATCACCTGCGTGTCGGCCACATGGCCCAGGACCTGACCGGCAACAACCCTATCCCCGATATCTGCAATACTTTTAAACTCCCCGTTGACTGGAGCACGGAGCAGGCGGTCCCCTGTAATGCCGCGCACGGCTTCCGGCTGTGAGGTGTTCGCCGCAGCACAGCCTTTACGTATGACCCTTCCCAGATCATGGCCCCGTTGCGTTTCAATGACCAGGTCCACATCCTGTCCTGCTGTAAACCCGGGACCAAGGCCGATGGTCAGGTCTGCATCAAAGATACGGGTGCCCAGATTTTTTTTGGCAATAATTGCATCGATCAGGACATGGGGAGTGATCTGATCCAGCGCATGCCATTCAGGGTCCGCCAGAACAGGAATCTTACCCTGGGCCCAGATCCCTGAAATTTGTCCGGGATTGGCTGCAAGGACAGCCGTGACCCCTTCCACCTCAATTGGGTCCTGGTAAACGGCAGAGGCAAAGGCAACTTTACGGCGGATTACTGTCGGCTCATGGGCTTCCATCATGAACAACCGGGTAAAACCTGATCTGTAAAGGCGAAGGGCAATGCCGGTG
>PIVQ01000009.1 GCA_003354055.1 Desulfobacteraceae bacterium
GTGGAGGGGCGTCTTACAGCAGAGGGCCATTGCATCCGGCCGGGGAAAACAATTTCCTATGCTGAGGCAAGGGTATTGGATGAGGCCGGTAATCTCATTGCCCACGGCACTTCCTCTCTCATGACACTGCCGGGCAAGGGGATGGAAATGGAGTTGCCCAAATTTTTGGATGATTAAAAGCAGCGAGAGAAGTGAGAAGAGAAAAAAGCGAGAGAAGCAAGAAAAGTTGGAAAAGCGAGAAAAGGGAATTCCTGTTGGAAATATTAAAATGTAAAAATCTGGATTCCCTCTGACAGATGTTGTTGGAAATTCATAATGAAAAATTCTACAGCTGGATCTCATCAATGCTGCACGTATGTGTAACTCTCCAACGATCAACTTATCTGATGTATATGTACAGGGGGGTGATAAGTTAGAAGGAAAACATGTTATATCTCTGTGTCGAGTTGGATGACCTGGTGGGTGGGTGACTTCGTTTCTATGCCAATTTCAAAACTGTTTTGACGTCCGTACTTTATACGAACTTTTGGGCTCCTTTATACCGACCAGGTTGATACCTCATTGTTAAGAGACTAATTCTTGATGCCGCTCAAGACCCTTTAGCAGGATAATCAAAATAATATAATAAGTGTAGTGTTGCAATTCTGGACAGGTATGGATATTCTCCTAATCAGTTGACGGTAAGAATCAATTTGTACGGAAAATAAAAACGATATCAGATCTATTACTCACAATACTATACGTATCAAATGAACCCAAAAGATCAAAAAATACTCTCTCTTATCAAAGAATTGGATAAGGAAGTTCCAACTGAAGGGGCTGTCGTTAAATTTGAACAGTACGGGGGAGGTCCAGACGAAAGCCAAATCATAGCAAACAAAAAAGGTTATTTGCGCCTTGGTATCAAATTTCTTAAAGCAGCTTTTGCAGACCCAATAATCCTTGATAAAGAGACTAAAAATGGCGAGGTTGAAGATATTGAAATTGAACTCAATGATTTGGTTCTCAGTGAATCAGATATAAATTTTGATTGGTTTCAACGAACAGAGAACATTGAATTAAAGGTTTATGAACCCTCTTTTTTTTCAGATAAGGTTCTTCCATTCATAGTTGTAGCATTTATCATTTTATTATTCTTTTTCGCTATAAAGGGGTGCTTCTCTTTTGTATCGGATCTTATGTAGATAAAACATAACAACGCTTTTTCATAAAGACCACGTTATAATCATCCCAATTGGGAACTCTGCTAAGGTAAACTTATTAGAATATACTCTGGATTTATGACCTGCAACAAAATGTGATAGTCTCCAGGGGAATCGCCTTGGGGAGATCCACCGGGCCGGATAAATCCGGGCAATCGGCAAGGCAAATCAATAAAAGGGACAAACTATGGCAGCAATAAGAACACATTACTTGGATGCTTCTGCAATCGTTAAGCTTTTTGTGAATGAACAAGGAAGCGACATTTTGCAGCAATATCACAAAGCACATTCAACGTTTTACACAACATCCCTGTGCTTCTCTGAAGCTATCGGAGTTTTGAAAGTTAAGTGGCTCTATCGCAAAGAAATAACGCAAGAGCAATACCTGTCAGCCATGAATGATCTCATGGCAAGTTTTGCATACGAGTCGATAGGGATAGATGATACAGAGATAAAAGAAAGGGCCGTTTTTAGGGAAGTAGAAATACTGGCTGAACGTTACTCACTGGATATCGCAGATGCATTCCAAATTTATACTTTAAAAACGGGATTCTTTTCTGTTTTAGCAGGTGATTCTAAGCCCATTTTGATTACAGCCGATTCTAAGCTTGCGGAGGCAACTCGAAAAGAAGGGTTGCGCGTTTGGGATTGTATGGCAGAACCAGCACCATAGTTGAGTGTATTGAAAAAAATGCATATCAAGTCAATTCAGGCGACGGGAAAGGGCGCGGCAAGTCTTTATGCCTGTGCCTGATTTCTATCGTTCTCATCCCAGTTCGGAAATTCACCTGACTCAACTTAATAGAATATAAACATCTATTTTGGAATTCTGGCTGGCTCAACTTTTTAATATATAATCATGCTTTTCAGCAGAAAGAGACAACCACAAGATATGGGGTTTGAGCTGTGATTGAAAATCCCCTAACTGCGCACCTAAACCGAATTATGATTAATGCAAGTTATGCTTGACTCTTGAACCATAAACTAAAATGTATAATTTTTACTATTGCATTTTTGGGCAAGGTAAGGATATTCTCCAGATTATGTTGACATTCATGCCTGTCGATAAAAAAAATCATGGGCACTGTATATTGTGTATGGACCTTTTTCTTACTCAGTTTAGCTGAATCTGAATTGTAAATTATGACAGACAATTCAAGAATTGAATCTGTTAAGTCCTATGCAAAAATAGAAATCAATCGTAATAAAAAATTGATGATGAAGAAAACTTATGAATTCAAAACAAATGCGCCCAACTTTCAATAGTTCTATAACACTCGTAGGCTAATTAAAGGCAAGCATATGATTACAGCAATCGAAGTTGACGGTTTCAAATCCTTATCAAATTTTGAGTTATCCATAAAACCAGGACTTAATGTCCTTGTAGGGCCAAATGGTTCTGGCAAAACAAATATTATTTCTTTTTTTGAGTTTTTAGGTGACCTTCAAAATATGGACATTTCAAACGCTATATGCAACTCTGGTGGCGCTGGTTCTGTATTTACTAAAGTTGGGAGGAATTCATATAAAGGCGAAATTACGGCGGTCATAGAAGGAAAGATCCAAATAGACAAAAAGCGTTACCTACACTATATTTATTCTTTCCAAATTTGGATGACAAAGTCGGCTGATGATATTGTCTACAATTTTCAAAGAGTGCAAATAAAATTTAGCGACAAATCTGAAATCATTGAAGATGATTATTGGGATTTTGACATTGAAACAATTCAGCGTCCTCCTAAAACTGATGAGGAAATAGAATCTGAAATCACACCTAAAATCGAAGCCCAAATAAACGTATTAGATTTAAGAAAACTCAAATTACGAGCTCCATTTTGGAGTTATAAAGGCAAAAATTTATCTAAGACAGACAAAATAGATCAAATAAAATCGTATTTAAATAGGCCTCTAAGGAGTGAGAGTAGTCTATCATCGCAGCTTCAATACTTATTTTTTGATTTAAGAAGGCTAAATGAAGATTTAAGAGGTGGTCAGATTTTTAATGTCGTACCATCGGAAGCAAGAATACCAGAGGACAGTGCTAAGCCACCAGGAATTAATAAGAATGGATCTGGTTTATATGCAACACTATATGCAATGAAAAAAAGAGAAAAACGGGTTGGCCATAGCCCTATGCAGCGATATAAAATACCTGGAGTTCCAGTTAAATTAGTTAAAATTGATCACCTTCTGACATATCTACAACTGGCAAATGAGGCCATAAAAAGAATTCTTGTTTTTAATGATCAATTTGATAATCAGATTAAAGTTCGTGTTGAAATAAAATCTAATGGAGAAAATAGCACGGTATTACCTCTATCTTCAATGTCTGATGGAACAATTAAATGGATGTCATTAATAACTATTTTATTATCATCAAAAACAACTTTTTCAATAGAAGAGCCTGAAAACTATTTACACCCTTTAATGCAAGCCGAAATAGTTTCTGTAATGAGAGAGAAAACCATAAATGATAGGTTTATTTTATTAACAACACATAGTGAAACCATTTTAAATAATGCTACTCCAGAGGAAATTATTGTCATTTCATTTCGTGACGGCAAAACCACTGCGAATCGACCATCGAATGCTGCTGAATTACGGGAAGAGATTCAAAAAACTGGTTTTGGACTTGGATACTATTATTTATCTGGGAGTATAGACAATGAATAATGCAGCGTTTTTGGTTGATGGGCATTTAGAAAAAAAATTTGTTCAAAATATTTGTCCGAATAAGCCAGTCCGAATTTTAAATTGTAACGGGAATGCAGTTTCAACTAAAGCTATAGCTAAAAGAGTTGCGACTCAATGTCGTCTATTAAGAGGAAAACGGTATCCCATTGTCATAATTACCGATTTAGAAGATCGTAATATGACACCCCAACAATTTCACGATAGTCTTTTGACCGAAATTGAAAACGAAGGGGTTAACGATCAGATAATTATTGGGATCCCGAATCAAATGATTGAAAATTGGATAATTGCTGATAAAAAAATATTAATTCAACATACAAGTAAAAAGCCCTTATGGTACAAAACAAAATCACCCGATGGTTATAATGGAAAAAACCATTTAAAATTTTTATTGGGTAGCTATCATGAAACAACCACAGGTGTCGAATTATTAAAAAGTTGCTCTCCCGTGGAAATGTGCAAAAGTCCTTCATTTAAAAGTTTTTTCAATAAAATTAGAAAGAAAAAGTGCTGGTGGCTGCAACAATAGCCTTTCTTAATAGTGGCTTCGTGTTAAACGACTCGCCAAGGTAAACTTATTAGAATATGTTGATTCGATGACTCAAGTATCATTATCCTAATCAAAACCCACAATATGTCTATCATTGAAGGTCTTATCTAAAATAGTCCAACTACCATATATTGTGCCTGGCTTGAAAAACTAAAAATCAACTTTATAGAATAAAATCTTGATTTTTAATTTTCTGAAATTCCGTGCCGCGTTATAGGTCGACGCACCTTGAAGCCCTTCTCTTTTTGTATCTGAATAGATCAACGAGGTTGTCTTCACGTCTCCAGCCACCAATAAAATAGCCTTGTCGCATTCGATAGATGTGGCAAAGGTGCTCGATTTTGTTATCAAAGTAATGGAACGAAAGATTTACCACCCGGGGAATGGCCATGACTGCTTTTTTCATTGCATCAAGCATCAAATCCCGGTCATAATCAGACGCTATATAGTTGAGGATATTAGGATGCTCAGTTGTGTACCCGTCTCTATCAGCCATGATAACACCTTCGGTGTCAGTAAGGAGATAGTCGTCCGGCCACTCACCTATTTGCCGTTGGCTCTCTTTTGTGCTGGCGTCTTCAGCTCTTTTTTTGGGACTTTGCCTTTTCTCTCTATTTTTCTTTTTACAATTTCATGGACCTCATCAAAGCCATCCTGATCTACCTCCTCAAGAATTAGCAAATCTTCATTAAACTCTTTTGCTTTTTCAGGATTTTTGAATCGTTTTACCAAGTCTTGGTGCTCCGTCACTACTTTAATGACATTGTTGGGGGCAATATTCTTTTGTCCCTCTTCAGAATCATCACCCCACAAATAATAATCAACCGATTTCCCAGTAGCTCTGGCTACAGAAATTATGTAAGGAAACGAAGGTTTTTGCTGAACTTTTCCATGAATATTTGAGACAATATTCGAGGGAACTCCAACGAATTTTGCCCATGAGCCATGTTTATAGGCATTTCTCTCAGTTTCAATCCGTCTCCGGATATCTTCAAAATTTAATTGCAAATCCATGCTACACAAAATATGTAAATTGTCCTTGACTGCCTTACATAAAATCTGTAAGTTGGTTTATAGCTTAATCATATAACTTATTTTCAAACCCCTTAAAAAAGGAGTCACAATTGAACCGCAAGATCATGACCCCGAGGGAAATCAAACATGCCCTGGATGATGCCGGGTATACCCAGGTGATGGTTGCCGATGCCTGCAAGGTTTCCCAACCTTTTGTCAATCTGGTTATCCACAACAAAAGCACCAGTCACAACGTCCGCTGCTATATTGCTGGCAAGATCGGCCGGCCGGTGGAAGATATCTGGATGATCAGAGATAATCCAACTAAACCTGGCCGCCCTCTTACCCGGCTTCGCCATCAGGCTGCATAGCCTGGAACCTAAGCTTTGTGTGGAAAAGTATATAGTATACCACACAGATAAGGATATCATTATGTCAAATCCTATCACTTTTCAAGCACCTTTTCGGTTTCATCGGTTTCAATACGGCCAGATTCAGCTTAAAGAGGCCACTCATATCAACGGCACCCCCTATTTTACTCGCCGCGCTATTGGTGAATGGTTGGGTTATAGCAATCCCCAAAAAGCCATTGATAACATCGTAAAGCGCAATCCTCATATTGATAATCCAGAGTGGGCAGTTCCCCTCAAACTGAGGGCTACTGACGGTAAAAATTACGGTATGACGATATACAGCCCAATAGGCCTCCAGCTCATAGTCTTCGAATCCCGCCAGCCCAAAGCAATTGAATACAAGGTGGCCGTGGCCAAGCTGATCCACGACATCATGACTCGAGAATACGACCGGCGGTTGGCCCGGGCCTTTCTGGCCTCTGCCGGAACAAATATCAATCAACCCGCAATAGCATAGGAGAAGATCATGGCACCTATGAAGCGATGCAAGGTTTTTCCGGGATACACCAATTTTTATACCTACCGCAATGGAGATAAGACCATTCTCTTGAAGAGAACCAGGCACGCCCAGGGCAGTAAGGTGATCCACCGGCAGGATATTGAATTTGGCAGCCCGGTTAAGGCCAGGCGTTATTTTGACACTGAATGCGGGGCTTAGGAGGCTGTTATGGATATAAAGCTGCCTTGTACGCTTGTCGGTCATCTGACACGTGAAGAGGTTCACCTGGCTCTTGTTGACAGGGGTCTGGAGTATGAGAAGGTCAGATACGTTTTGAAGCTTTGCCGCTTGCGACACGATGTCGATAGAGGGAGATTGATTACCGAAGTTCATTTTAGGCCTAACTGGTACGCAAGGGTTTTAAGAATCTGCATTTCTGGACAACGTACCCTGAGTCACACCCGGAAATCTGAGCTATTTCAAAATTTAAGGCGTTTAGTGACTCAACGAAAAGAATTGTCGTTTCTTCAGCTATACCAAGATATCTACTGGCTCCGTGAGGGTCGGTTCTGCTCAACAAAAATGGCTCAAATAAAAGAGGAATAACCTTGGCTCCTTTAATTTCCCTCATAGGTTCTTTGTTCACCAGTACCTGCTGGTGTATCCGGTTATTTATCGCATCGTACGGGCTTCTTAACCGAAAGGAGATATCCTTGATATGAAGCGGACTGGCGTGAGGGGAGAACTTTACCCAGGGTTCGGGGATATGAATGCCAGGAGGAGCAACCAGCTCTATTTCTTCGTTTGCATAATCCCAGTATCCGTTGATTTCAGAAATGAGCCAGAAAAGTTTTTGAAACGGATACCAACAATCAATGGCTTCTTCGCAATTGCATTCAACGTGCATGGCAGGGGTGAAAACGTCTGCACCGGAGGTGAGATAGTTAGTTTTTTTTCCGCACTGAGTGCACTGGATGGTGACAGATTCGATCATGACAGCCTCCTGTTTATCAATCATTTTATTATCATCTACGGATTTAGCGTATCTGCATTGCCAGATAACTTCAAAGTACTTTTGAAAGTATTTTCGGACAATAACCATACAAAATCACTGTCAGAACTGACAGTGGAAAACTGACACTAATGGAGGTTCTTATGGGACGTTCAATACATGACCCCAATCAGCCGCTTTTGCCCGGGTTTGACGAAACCGGAAAGAAGGCTGTGGGCAGGGTTTACAACGAGCTGAAAAAATTTGATCGGGCACTTTCGGATATCATTGAGACCCATCCGGTCCGCCCGGGGGTTGAGGATGAATATGAGATCTGCCAGGAAATTGCCATTTCCCTTAAGCGGGAGATCCGGGATTCAGGGTTGTCCCGGGACGAATTTGCCGATGAGGTCAATGTTTTTTTCGGGAGGACCGAGGATCGGCATAAGCTTGATGAATGCCGCAAACCATTAACCGGTAAGGATATTGACAAAATAATCTCCGATACAAGGGGGAGACCCCTCCATGCTTATTACCTATATGCATTTCAGCATGTACTGGGGTTTGGGATGGCCAATGCCATCGTCGGGGCCAAGGGCGGTCAGGTAGTTAGCCAGGAGGATCGGAGATTGCTGGCCCTGGCTCGAATCGGCGACCTTAAAACTAAAATTCAGGAAGCTGAAAAGACCCTTAAACAATAGGAGATCCTATGACCGGTAAATTATCACAGCAGACTATGGACAGGATAGAGAGGATCATACGGGATGCGGTAGCGTTTACGGCTATCAAAGAAACCGCCCTGGTTGCTTTGCTGATTCCCGGGCACGGTATCCCCCTGAGCCATACCTGCGGGGCCGTGCTTGATCATGACATGATCCGGTTGGAATCCTTCTCAATGGGATGGGGTGCAGTCATCGGTGAAGTGTTTTCTGAGGACTACCCGGATGCACCCATGCCGGTTTCGCTTCCGCTCGGGGATATTGTTTGGATCTCCCCTGAAATCAAGGAGGTGCGGTGATGGCAACCACATACAGGCGTATTAAATCGGTTTTCACCACGTTTGAGATCCTGGAATACCTTTCCGACTGTCGGGAGCCGGTAACTGGATCCCAGGTGGCTAAGGACACCGGGTTGCCCTTTCAGACGGTGATGTGTCATCTGGCCACACATCAGGATAAAGGATATGTCCAGACGGTGGGTGACAAGTACAAACTCGGCATGAAGTTGGCCGTATTCTGGGCCAGGATGAAGAGCGCAAAGGAAAATGAGCTGCAGGGTATCCAACAGGATCTGCAGGCTTTAAACGGCAACTGATAAGGAGATTGTGATGGGCAAAGGTGAAGTGGATCCTGCAACTGAAATTTATGAGGTGGCCCAGCAGGACATGAAGGCGGAGCTTGAGAAGATGAACCAGGAACTTGCCGCGGCTAAGGAAGAGTCTTTTGCCCTGGGTATCCTTAAGAAGATTCAATATGACAATGCTCACAATGAGTTTCTTGAGTATGCGGTTCTTCATAATATCAAGCAGGCTAAGTCATATAAAAAAGGTGGGATGACTTGGAAACAGTTCTGTGATGCTCTGGGTAAATCAGTCCGCAGGGTGGATGAGATTTTAAGCGATATCCGGCCGTTGACCGAAAAATTTTCGGCGGATTTCGCCGATTTGTCAGGCATCAAATTCAGCAAAATCAGGTATCTTGGCCGTTCAATTTCGGCGGATTCCGCCGAAATTACCGAAAAAGGTATTCAGGTTGATGACGACATAATTCCGCTCACTCCGGAACATAAAGACGATATCGAAGCCTATATCGACAGTCTTAAAAAAGCCGAATCCGAAACCCGGCAGGAAAAAGAGGAACAGGTCAAGGCCAAGGACCGGGTGATCAAAGCCCTTCACACAACAATTAAAGACAATGAAAACGAACTCAAGCGATATACCAGGGATGTCAAACCCGGAGAGATCTCCGAGGTGGAAAAGGACCAGTTAAAAGGAATCCGAGACCTTAAAGGGCAGTTTGAAGTCTTTCTCAAGGGGATGGGCGTTGATGTGAATATGTTTCTCTACAATGCATCTGAAAAAGTGAAAGCGGAATACAGCTCCCTCATAGTTTATGCCATGAAGGGATGTGAGTCCATTCGGGATACGGCCCATGAGGATTTTGGCATTTCCATTTTCCCCCAGGGCATGGCTGACCTGGAAGCCGCTGAATGGATGCAGGACGAATCCGGTGCTGATGAATAAGGAGCAAGGTTATGTCATGGCAGGAAGAGATGGTAGGGGAGCTGAAAAAGGCCAGAAACGGGGAGAAAACTCAGGTTGTGAAGCGGTATGAATTGATGACCGGCCTGACCAGGGTCTCTTTGTACAGGGTAGCTAAGCGGTTTGGATATAAAACCGGCCGTAAAAAAAGGTGTGACAAAGGAGAATGTATGCTGACGGAATTACAGATTAAACTCATAGCCGGGCTTATTCATGAAACCCGGCGTGAAAAAAAAGGGACTATCATGCCCGTAAAAAAGGCCCTGGAACGGGCTGAGTACAATAAAATCATTGAGCCGGGCACGGTTTCGGTCTCAAGGCTCCAAGAGTTGCTCCGGGAAAGAGGGCTGAATAAAAAGGCCCTGAACGCCGCGACACCTCATACCAATATGAGGTCATTGCATCCCAACCATGTCCATTTCATGGATGTGTCGGTCTGTATCCAGTATTATCTGAAAAACGGGCAGTTGCGGATTGAACGCGAGGATAAATTTTATAAAAATAAGTGGGAGAATTACGGGAAAATTAAGCAGAAAATTTATCGGTACGTTCTGACCGATCATTTTTCCCATACCATTTTTGTAAAATATTACATTACCAAGGGTGAGACCATGGTAAACCTGTTTGATTTCCTGGTCAGCGCTTGGCAGTCCAAACCCAACTCAAAAGAATTCCCCTTCAGGGGAGTACCCTTTTTGCTGATGATGGACCGTGGTGCCGCCAATATTTCCGGGGCCATCATGGATTTTTTAGAGGATATGGGCATTGAGTTCCCGGAACCCGGACCTCACAGCCCGAGGCGGCAGGGCTCGGTCGAGCGGGCTCAGAATCATGTTGAAATGTATTTTGAAAGCATGCTTAAGGTGGAGCCGTCATCGAGTCTTGACGACCTGAACCAAAAGGCTCTGAAATGGTGTGCCTATATGAATTCCTCACCCCGACATAGGCACACCCGGTTTGGTACACCCAGGATAGATTGCTGGATGAAAATCACTGAAAAACAGCTTAGGGAATGCCCCTCCTATGAGATCTGCCAGGACATATTCAGATGCCGGTTTGAGGAACGGTCTGTCAAAGGGGATTATTCCATCAGCTTCCAGGGCGAATCCTTCAGGCTTAAGCATATTAAAGGGATCGTTCCCAATGTTTCTAGGGTAAAGGTCTTTAAAAAGCCGTTCACCTGGCCCCAGGTCGTTGTTGAGTTTGATGGGACGCAGTATACCGCAGAGCCCGTCAAGAAAGTGGATGGCGGATTTGATGCAGATTCAGCCATTATCGGTCAAACCTATGCTTCCATGCCGGAAAGCGTCACCCAAAAAGACCTCAAGATCCTTGAGAATCTTGCCTACGGAGAAAACCGGGGTAAAAAAGATGTGCCGTTTGCCGGACTTAACGGCTTTGACTTTCCGAAATCAAACCGGCCTGAATTCATTCCAAAGAAATCCACACCCATAAAAATTGAAAAAGAGGCACTGGCCGCCATGGCAGACCGGGAGATCTCCTTGTTCGACCTGTTCAAGGATCTGACCAGGATCGGGGGGACGCTTGCACCGGATCTGAACCGGGCCATCAGGGCCAGGTACGGAAACTCTATCCCCATGGTAGATCGGGATGCCGTGGTGGATGCCATGGAAGCCGGGATCCTGTTCGTGGATGAAACGGGGCAATTAGTATTCGGAGGGGATTCTGATGATTCTTTTGCGGCAACTGCTAACTGATTGCGATATCCGCCAGGGTAATTTTGCCGACCAGGTCGGTATTTGCAGAATGACGGTCACCAGGATTCTGACCCAGGGGTATATGCCCGGTCGGGAAATCTGGAGAAAACGCTTGGTCAGGGCTGTTGAAAACTGGATAGAACAGTCTCCGGTTGCAATGGATTGGCTGGAACAAAACAACCATCCTATTTGTGCCATATGGAATGAGTATGACGGTGTTCCCGGGGATATAAGGGGTTGCCCGCGCGGAACCAGAATCCGGCTGGAACTCGGAGATCCCTGCAAACTAAATAAAAGAAAGGATATTGAGATGATTTTAGGCAGCACGTTGAAACATTTTAGACTGTTTAAGAACCCGTTTGTCAACGATGTGACCAATGAAAGGGATATTTATCTATCATCTGAACACAGGTTTTTAAAAGAAATGATGCTGGATTCTGCCAAGTATTGCGGGTTTATCGCAGTTGTAGGCGGTGTCGGATCCGGTAAGTCCGTGATGAGAAAGGCTGTGGCTGAACAGCTCATTAGCGACGGTATCAAGGTGGTGTATCCGTTGATCATTGATAAATCCAGGATCACCCCCTCATCTCTCATTGAGGCAATCATTATGGATGTTTCAGAAGAAACGCCAAAACACAGCCTGGAGCAAAAGACCCGGCAGGCGGTGCGGCTACTCAAGGCCCGGGCAGAGAACGGCATGCGCCAGGTGTTGATAATCGAAGAGGCTCATACCATCGACAAAAGGGCATTCAAGGCGCTTAAGCAGATCTATGAGCTTGAATCCGGGTTTGAAAAACTGATCGGAATCATTCTTATCGGGCAGCCCGAGCTGCTTAAAAAACTAAATGAGATCGGCAACTCGGATATCCGTGAGGTTATCCGCAGGATCACTACCGCTGAGATTGAGGGACTTGGCAAGGCTGTAAAACCCTATTTGGAACATAAATTTACCCGAATGAACAGGAAGGCTGAAGATGTCCTGGCGGATGATGCATACGATGCCATCAACAGGCGACTTGAAAGGATCTCCGGCCGGAAGAAAGTCAACCGCAGTTTTCCGCTTTCGGTAAATAATCTGGTGGCCCGGGCCATGAACACGGCTGTCCAGATGGGAGAAGCAAAGGTCACGGCTGATTTAATTTTAAATTGTTAAAGGAGGATGAGATGCTAGCACCAACGAAAACAGTACCGTGTGAGGATTTTCAGGACCAAGGCCATATCCGTCACCCCTACCGGGATTATGTCGAAGGGAAAGAGTCGAATGATTCGGACATCAGAACCCAGGGCACGGGTAAATGGATCCAGATGGTGCCGGGGAGGGTATCGGTCAGTGAAGTCCCTGAAAAGCTGCATATCGGCGAGGTAAGAAAAGAAGGCGGCCCGGAAGATGCTGTAACATCTTGATCCGGGCCTTTTGCAATATACCCACATTGCATTTACAAGATTAGCCGGGTCAGATCCCGGTTGTCAAGGAAAGGAAAGTGTATGTTTAAGAACAGTGTTCATCTGAAGTGCCGTAGCCGGCGTTTGCCGGGGTATTACACAGAAATGTATTGCCAGTCCTGTGGTCAGATTTTTCCCGCTTCCAATACAAAGGTTGTCTGCAAACACTGTAGATCCAGTGAAGTTATACCCGGAAATGAATGGCGGCCTCTGAAAGACAAACACCCTACTTTAATCTTGTAAGCATGCGAGGAGGAAAGATGAATAGCGAAGATTATATGGAAGATGGTCAAGGGCGCTTTGTCCATAAAGACAATGTTGAAGAGATCGACAAAATCCGGAATACCATGGTTTTAGATCATATCCAGGAGGCTGAACAACTCCAACAACAAATGGCACGGTTTAAGGAGAAAATCGGTGATGAGATCAGCGCCTTTGTTGAATTGTCCGCCATGGAATACGACACAAAAATCGGCGGCAAAAAAGGCAATCTAACGCTTCATAGCTATGATATGCAATCCAAAATTCAAGTGCAAATCGCAGAGGACCTTATTTTTGATGAGCGTCTCCAGGTGGCTAAAAGCATGATTGATGAATGTCTGAACGCTTGGACAAAAGACAGCCGGCCTGAAATCAGGACGATAATCAACGATGCTTTTTCCGTGAATCAGGAAGGAAAAATCAATACTAAAAGAATCCTGAGATTACGCGGATTAAAGATTAATGATCCTTTATGGAAAAAGGCTATGAAGGCCATAGCTGACAGTCTCCAGGTGGCTGGATCCAAATCATATATCCGGCTCTATAAGAGAATGGAACCCAATGGTAAATGGCAGAATATCAGCCTTGATTTTGCTGCGCTTTAACCTAAAGGTCACACGTAAAGGAGACGTTTTATGGAAAAAAGCCTTAGAGATTCCAGCAAAACCCAGCGGCAATTAATCGGCATGGGTTGCAGTCATTTCGGTATGAGCAAGGACGATAAGCGATCCATGCTTTTGGAAAGATACGGTAAGGAGAGTACTGTGGATCTTGATTTTGCCCAGGCTGAAGAGGTCCTTGACGACCTGGTTGCCAAGGGGTTTGTCATTAAATCCTCAAAAAGACGGTATCTGAGCCGCCGCCGTCGTCCTTTTCCGGGAGGACAGAAACGTAAATCAGGAAATATGGTTGCCCTGGCCAGCCAGGCGGAGCTGGCAAAGATCGACGCACTCTCCGGCCTGGTCACCTGGAAGGTGGAGAACGGCCAGCAAAGATGGATGAAAAAGCGGTTCAAGATGGACCAGGTCAAGACGGCCGGTGATGCCCTTAAGGTGATTGAAGGGCTCAAAGGTATGTTTGAAAACCAGATGAAAAAAAAGTTTGGTAAGGACTGGTGGCAGGAGCCTTATGAGGATATTGAGGTCTGCTGGTATATCTCCGAATATTTCCCGGCCATGGTGAACGGTAATGTTGTACCGGCTTATGCCCGGATCCGGGATCGCAGAGAAAACGGCAACGTTTCTGCTGTTATGGGAGGTTAACAATGCCGCGTGGAATGAGTTTCTGGCTCACGAAACAGCAGATGAGAGACGAAATCAAAGATGTCACCCGGCGTTTGGGCTGGTGGTTCTTAAAGCCGGGTGACATTGTCAATGCCATGGAGAAATGCCAGGGGCTGAAAAAGGGTGAAAAACAGGTTCTGATTTATCCGATCGAAATTATTTCCACCCGGTCTGAGCCCCTGTTTTTTATCACCCAGAAAGAGTGTGTCCGGGAAGGCTTCCCGGACATGACACCCTTTGGATTTGTGGAGATGTTCTGCAGGGCCAATAACTGTCTGTCCACAGCAAAAATTAATAGAATCAAGTTTAGACGACTCAGGGAGGCGTCCAATGAGACTGTTACTTTGTCTGATACTTCTGCTCATGGCCGCCTGGCTTTAGCTGTTTGCGGAGGATCTGCAGCATGACCGGCAGCGGAATCCTGGTGCTCTGGCCGAAGGTAATTAAGTATTAAGAAGTAATCAAAATAATATAGGAGGGTTGAATATATGGGCCACATAATATGCTTTTACTTGGCGATTTGCACTCAAATTATTTTACTCAAAATGTGTGGCGTACTCGGGTGGTCATGGGTTGTCGTTCTTACGCCAGTTTTGGTGCCAGCCGGGTTGTGGAGCGGTGCGTTTGTATATCTTGAAATTTATAAAAAGAACAGTAAGTCTTCCAAATCTGACCAGGTGTCAGTTTAAAATTGAGGTGGTAATATGAGTCTCATATCAGATGAAGAATTCAAGGAAATGCTTTCTCAAAGTGACCTGCCGATGAGGGCCAGTTACCGGCCTGGTGAAGTTTGCAGTCTCCTTGGGATCAGCCCCAGGACATTCTGGAGACTGACAGAACGATATGAGATAGACGCAGCCACCGGTCAGTTGCGTAACCCTAACAGCCTTGACTCTTATCTTTTACGGAGCCACCGGCGTGTCCGGTATGATGAGATCCGTAATTATCTAAATCGCAATAATACCTATGAACGTAGAAATGCCCCTGATCCCCGCCAAATGCTCTTGTTTGAGTAAATCAATCCCCATCTAAAAATACTTGAGGCCCGTTTTCCATTTTAACGGGCCTCATTTGTTGTGTCAAAACATGACAAACCGGACAGCTTTTCTTTTGTCCGTATGAAATAACAGAGCCTGATGAGTTTAATTTTCAACATTAATTCAACAGGTTGTGTGGATGGAAAAGCGATGCATTAATTCAATCATACTTCATTGCAGTGACTCTGACTTTGGTCATGTAGATCTCATTGATCAATGGCACCGGGAACGAGGCTGGAGTGGGGTCGGCTATCATTACGTCATCACCAATGGTGTTCTTAAAAGCAAAGAAAAATACTCACCATTCAATGACGGTCTCGTCCAAACTGGTCGGGATATTAATAAAACCGGTGCACACTGCAAAGGACACAACACCGGATCCATCGGGATCTGTCTTATCGGTTGTCACACGTTCTCGGCAAAACAGCTCTATATAGCCCTGCCCGAGCTTTTAAGAATGCTCATGTTTGATCATGAAATCAGTATTGATCAAGTCCATGGGCATTTTGAATTTTCACGCAGTAAAACATGCCCGATTATCACCACGGAAATTATAAACAAAATCGCTGAGTATTCGGTTTAAAGGAGGCTGATAACGATGCCATTGTTTGCTGAAATCACAATGCCCCAGTTACTTGCTGTTATCAATCTTCTTGGCCTGCCAGGTATCATTGTTCTGATTTGGTGGGTGGACAGCAGGCGGCTGGCAGCTGCAGAAAAGCGTACAGAGCGGATTATTGCCAAGAACCAGGCCGACACACTGAAAATCCTGCGAAAGCATGAGGACGAACTCCGTCTGGTTACTCAGTATTACAACAACAATGTGGAGCTGGTGGAACGGTACGACAAACTGGCGGGAGAACTGGCGGACATCATCCATTTGAACACTCAGGTCTACACTCGCCTCATTGAAAAAATTGACAACAACTTATTTTGCCCGGTTATCCGAGACAAAGGCCCAAGGAGGACAAATGGATAGCGAAAGAATGGTGTGGAAAGGTCAGCGCCAGGAAAAACTTGAGCAGGCAAGAGTCCTTGAGACCTCCATCCATGGTCTCAGAGACAGTATCCGTACAGGGTTGAATCCTCACGCCCCAATATCGGAAATTAACCATGACCTGGTCAGCCAGCAGGCTTTTGAGCTGGCGGATAAGGTCATCCAGTACAAGCAGCTCTCCAAAGAGATCACAGCCATCAACAATTCTCTGGGTATCAAATAGTGGCCGAGGCCTATCCATACGAGACCCGCATGGACGCCAGGGGGCATTATGTCGTTGGCGGCATGACCTATGAGCAGGTTGCCACGACCACCGGTGTCTCAGTTTCTCAGCTTAAAAAGTGGGGTTCTGATGAGGGGTGGGTAGGCAAGCGCAAAGAGTATCGGGATGCCCAGGCGTCCATTGAGGAAAATACAGTACTGCTCAGGGCCGGCCTTTTGAAGAACGCTCTGACCACAAAAGATGCCCAGGATGTTTATGCAGCTGCTGCCATGGAAAAGCTGGCGATCGCTCTGGATAACCAGCTCACACGTAAAAGCCGGGCTGCTACTCCGGGCCGGCTGGATGTTCCGGACATGTCTTTTTCAGATCCTGAAGAGATGGTTGATGAATTATGGAAAGCCATTGAGACCCGTGCTGCCATGATGATCTCATCACCGGACACCATGGATCTAAAGCAGATTCAAGCCGGTATTGAGACCTGGGGCAACCTGAAAAAGAAGTACGCCAAAAAGACAGACCAACCTCAAAAAATCAAGGAACTGGACAAAGATGCAATACAGACCATCAAAGATATTTACGGCATTTCCAAATAGCTTTAAATACCTGCTGGTTGTCCTGGTAGCCGGCGCTTTCTTCCTGTTGGCGGACACGGCGTTTGCCGATGTCTCTCCTGCTGACAGGCGGAAACGGGCAGTTTCCCACCAGGCGGATCCGGCTGCCGAAGAGGTTGCCATCTCCGAGAAGCGTGGTCCCCTTGTTCCTCTGACAGAGTATCAAAAACTTTGGGTGGAAGATGCCAGCCGGTTCAAAATAGGTGTCATCACCCGCCAGGGCGGCAAATCTTTTTCCACTTCCCTTGAGGCGGTTCTGGACTGTGTTGAGCATCCAAACACCACATGGGTTTTGCTGTCTGCAGGTGAGCGTCAGTCCAAAGAGCTGATCAACAAAGCCAAGATGCATATGAAGGCCATTGATGTGGCCCTGGCTTCCATTGCCACCGAGGAATCAGAGTTCCTGGCTGCAGACGGCAAAACCATTTACAAACAACTTGAAATCAATCTCCCCAACGGTTCGCGGCTTGTGGGACTGCCGGCTAATCCGGACACGGCCAGGGGGTGGAGTGCAAACATCATCCTGGATGAATTTGCAATCCACAAGGACTCCAGGGCGATCTGGACCGCAATGTTCCCTACGGTTACCCGGGGTTACAAGATCCGGATGATTTCCACGTTCAAGGGCAAAAGTAATAAGTTTTACGAGATGTTCTACTCCGCGCCTACCCTGAAACAATACACCGGTAGGGACTTTAAGGAGGTTGGTGAAAGAGGCGGTTGGAGCAAGCATCTATACAGCATTTATGATGCCGTTGAAATGGGGCTGAACCTCAAAGATGAAGAGGGACAACCCATAGATCCTGAAGATCTGAAACTGGCCCTGAACGATGATGAGGCCTGGGATGAGGAATTCGGCTGCATCCCGAGTGATGAGGTTTCAGCATTCCTGACCCATGAACTTATCTCTTCTGTTGAGGATGCCAGGCTGCATCCGGAACCGGACTGGGTTGATTCCCTGATCAAAAAGGCCCTGGTCAATTACAAGCTTTATAAAGAAACAAAAGAACGGCCGGAGCTGCCCGTTGATATTCTCAAAGACATCACCTTCCTGGGTGAGGTCTATGTGGGCATGGACATCGGCCGGAAGAAAGACTTATCAGTGATCTGGGTTGACCAGAAAATAAAGGGTGTGCTTCAGACCGTTGCGGTCATTGAGCTGAGAACCCAGCCGTTTTTTGTCCAGGAACAGGTACTGCAGACGGTATTGACCGCAACGGGTTTCCGCAGGGCTGGTATTGACGAAACCGGTATCGGAGCCCAATTGGCTGAAAGTGCCCATGATCTTTTCGGGGATAGAGTTGAGCGTGTGCCATTTACCGCTGGGAATAAAGAAGCCCTTGCCACAGGTCTGAAAAACAACATTGAAGACCGGGGTAGCCTGATCCCGGCCTCTTCCACCATCCGGAACTCTTTACACAGCGTAAAGAAATACTCCACCACCACCAAGCATTTCCGGTTTGATGCGGAAAAGACGGACAAAACAGGTCATGCAGATCATTTCTGGGCAAAGGCATTGTCGACCCAGGCCGCTTCCAGTGCTCCAGCGCCCACGGTTGTCGATATAATGCCCGAATTCGGGGAGGCGGCGGCATGAGCCTAAGAAGCATATTCAAACGCCTAAAAACAGCAAAAACGGCGGATGTGAATCCCGGCCGGGAATCTGTCCCTGAAGAGGACCTTGCCTTTGGCATGAAACGGCTGACCAGCTTTTACGGGGTCAAGACCCCGAAGTTTCCCCTGGAGTATCTGGGGATCCTTGAGATTCTTTCCATCTGGAACCCGGATATTTCCCAGGCGCTGAGTATCATTGTCAACTTGGGCAATACCGGCCATGAGATCAGTGTGGACGGGAAAGCGGGTGATTCCGTGCTGAACCGGATCAATGAGCTTGCCCCTAAAATCTATCACTCCGGAGGCGGGGTGGATGGCCTGGTCAATCACTTCTTACGCCAGATCTCTCTTATGGGAGCCCTGTCAGGCGAATGGGTGGTGGAAGACAATGTCCGGGACGGGATCCGGGATGCCGTTGTGGTGCCGGTTCGCAGTATCCGGTTTAAGCGTGAGGATGGTGTCTTTAAGCCTTATCAGTACACCGGGGGCAACTTTAACCAGGCGTATATTCCTTTGAACCCTGCCACTTACAGTTACAGCCCTGTCCAGACCATGGATGATGATCCGTACGGGATCCCGGGATTTTACGCTGCCCTGAAGAATATTGAGGTGCAGCTGGACTCTATAGGCGGCATCTCCCAGATTGTAAGGAAAATGGGACTTCTGGGCTTTTTGGATGTATCGCTGAAAATTCCTGAGCAAAAGGCAGGAGAGTCGGACTCTGCATACAGAATCCGTCTGGGAAAACGCCTGAAAGACTATGCCGCTTCCTATAGTGCTAATTTTTCCAAAGGTGTAGCGGTTCATTATGATGATCAGGAAGCAAAGCACAACAATGTCGGATCCACAGCAGCTGCGGGCGCAAAAACAGTTTTTAACCTGAATGAAGAACAGATCCTGTCTGCCCTGGACGTTCCTCCGTCCATGATGGGCCGGTCCTATTCCACCACAGAGACCTATGCTGAAGTGGATTATGACCGGTTCATCACCAGGCTGGCAAATGCCAGGCGGCTGATTAAACGGTTCGTTGAAAAGGGATACAACCTTGACCTGGCCCTTGCTGGCATCAATGCAACCGTTTCTTTAAAATTCAACCAGAACAGCGGTTTCAAAGAAGGCGAAAAGGCTGAGGCTGAAGGCAAAAAGATTGAAAACGTTATCAGCAAACGGGATGCAGGATTTATCAGCGATGATGAAGCCGCCCGGGAGCTTGGGTATGAAAAGGCAACCGGCCAGCGTCAGCCGGAGCGGGATCCGGGGCTAACCTTTGCCTATAACTCTGAAAAAAGCCGGTATGAATATGTCCGGCAGGTACTTCCGGAAGTCTTTACCCACAGCCTGGCCAGGGATACGGACAAGCGGGTTCAAAATTATGCCGCGGCAATCGTCAGTATCCTGGCACCCTGTGAAGACAAAGCCATTGCGGCGGCTTTAAAGGCTGCGGATAAGTCTTATGACGATGAAGCCGCATTTGCCGAAGGGGTGGTCAAAGCCCTGTCTGACACCCTGAGAAAGCAGCTTAAAAAATCCAGAGCGGATACGATATCGGATAAGTATGTGAAAAACGCCTGGCAGTTCTTCCGGCATGAGGACAACAGCGATATGCCGAAGAAACAGACCAGACGGCTGGGCATTAAAATCGACGTTACCGACACCAATTCCCTGCGCTACCTGACCGCTGTTGACCGGTATTACTTCGGCCAGGGCAACTATATGGCAGACAACCCTGCTGTAGGCGGCAAGTTCATCACCTGGCTTGAGAACGAGTATATCACCAAGGGTCTGAATATCCGGGATGAGAAAACCATGGCCGAGTTCAGGGATAATTTTCCGGGCATGGTCAAGGAAACCACCTGGAAGAAAATCAACCAGCTGGTGAACACCACCATGGCCCGGGTACAGAACTTCGGGCAGACCATGAAGCTGTATGAGGCGGGGTTTAAAAAGTTCCGCATTGTAGGGCCAAGAACTTACCCTATCTGCTCGTTTTGTAAAAATATGGTGGGTAGGGTCTTTGAAGTGGAAGTGGCTGCAAAACGGTTATCTAAGATCGTTGAAAAAGGGTTTGAAGATCCCAAGGATCTGCCGTCATTCATCACAAACGAATATTCCCCTGAAGATCTGGAAAGCATCAGCGACAAAGAGCTGCAGGATGCAGGCTTTGAGAGTCCTCCGTACCATCCGGAGTGCCGGCACAGAAAAGCGGCGGAAAATTAAAGAGGAGAGCATAATGCCCGGTAAGCAAAAACCAAAGAATTTTGAAGTCATCAAAGAGGGGTATGCCAAGGCCAGGTTTGACCTGGTTCCGGAGCATGCCCCCCTTCTGGAAGGTGCTGCACCTTTCAGTTTTGAGGTGGAAGAGGCTGAACAGGAAGGTGAAGAGCATTACAGAAAGCTGTTCCGTTGCCTTTCCGCCACCACCACCCAGTCCCGGTATTTTGATTTTTCCGTGCCGGGAGTCCTCAAAAAAGCCGTGGGGATGTTTGACGGTGTGACCATCTTTGCCAACCACCGCATGGATGTAAACCAGTGGAAAGGCTTTACCGAGACCGCTGTCTGGGACGGCAAAAACGAGCCCAACGGTGTCAATTGCGTTTTTGTCCTGGACAGGATCGTGGATCCCAATCTGGTGCGGGGCGTTGAGACTGGGGCCTTAAAATCGGCCAGCGCCACCATCTGGTTTAAGTTTAAAAAATCCCACCCGGACCTCAAATTTTATTGGGACCATCTGGGCGAAAATGTGGACGGACAAATCGTGCGGTACATCGTCACCGAGATCGTAAACGTGGGTGAGATGTCCATTGTCTGGGAAGGTGAGGACCCTCACGCCAAAGCTTTTAACGCCGGTGATACGCCGGAAGAATTCATGGAAGGAGAGGAACAGATGGAGTTTAGTGCAAAATTTTTGTCCCGGTTTTCTTTGGGCAAGGATCCGTCCGAGAAGGACATTGAAAAAGCGATCCTGGAGCATATCCAGGGCCTGGAAACCAAAGTTGAAGAACTTGAGCCTGATGCCAAGGTGGGCAAGGCTCATCTGGCAAGTACCCGGGAAAAGGCTGTGACCCTGTACAAGGCGGCCAAGGGTGAGGATGCCGTAGAAAGATTTATCACCAACGTGATTGAAACTGCTGATCTTGAGACGGCTCAATCCTTTGTTGAGGAGTATCAAGGGGCGGTTGAGGACACGATTCCCCTGAAGTGTCACAAGTGCGGGGAAAAGCTATCCAGGAGATCTTCCAGGAGTCTGGGAGGTAAGCCTGAAGCGCCAAGGGATTTCAGTGACTATAAAATAAAGTAATTCCCGGCTATCCCGGGGAAAAGAGGTGAGCAGTGTTTGGAGTAAGTTTTGAAGGGATCGGCCTGGACGGTACGACGACATTTCTCAAGGGTGCTGGTGTGACAGTGGCCAATGAGAATCATGTGGGTAAGTTGTCCGGTGCCCAGACCATAGACGTGTGTGATGCCGAGGATGTCTTTTACGGCGTCATAGGCAAGGTGGATGAAGAAAGTAGCATCCTGGCCCTTGAACGGCGGGGCTTTAACGATGTTTCTTATTCCGGCACCATCACGCCCGGCTGGAAGGAACTTGTGGCTGACGGATCCGGAGGCGTGAAGGAACCGGCCTCTGCAGGTACCGGGCGGATGTTCCATGTGGTTGAGGCCGATGACACGGCTAAGATCCTGTGGCTGGATCTGGGATAACGGCAAAGAACCTAAAAATATAAGGAGACGATTCACATGGCTCAACCAAAAATCGAAAAAGAAATGTATGCCGAGGCCGGTAAAAAAGGGCTGACTCTTTCCCAGCACCTGGAAGCTGCGCGGCCGTCCGAAGAGGAAAAGCTGAGTGCCTATGAGTTTGCGCTGTTTGAGCAGGATATCAACCTCAATAAAGATACCGTTGAAAGGTTCTACAGGACTTCGGATGACCGGGTTTTATTCCCGGAATTCATTAACCAGAATATCCGGATCGGCATGGTCGGCCTGGGTAAAAAAGACCTGAATCTGGAAGATATCATTGCCACAACTACGACCATTGACGGTGGTGTGTATGAGACCGTCAAAGCGGAGTTTAGCAATAAAAATCTGGATTTCAAACGAATTGCGGAGGGCGCTCAGTTTCCCACTGTCAGAATGAGCATTGGCAAACAATCCATACGCCTGGCCAAGATCGGCCTGCAGCTTGAGGCCACCTATGAGGTTTTACGCCGGATGAAGCTGAATCTGCTGTCCATACACATGCAGCTCATCGGCAAGCGCCTTGCCAAAAAAATGGCGGCCTATGGTGTTTATACCCTGCTCAACGGGGACGGCAATGCCAATGCCGCCGAGAAATTAACCGAAGAGCTGAACTATGCCAAACTGATGGAATTTGACCTGGACATGGATGACTGGGAGGCCAGTGTCTGGTTTGCCAAAAAAGCGATGATTCTTAAGCTTGGCCTGGTTTCTGAATTCAAGGACAGTAATTTGTTTGATACGGCCAAAACCGGAGCCTATGCAACGCCTTTCGGCAATGCTTTGAAAAAATTCAATTGGAAAGACACCACCCTGGGGGACAACCAGATCTTCCAGGTGGATAAATCCGCTACGCTTGAGCTTGTCAAAGAATCCGGGGCCGAGCTGGTTGAAACGGACAAGGTCATTGACAAGCAGTTTGAAAAAACTGTAGCCAGCCAGGTTATCGGTTTTTCCATGATCTTTTCCGAGGCCTGTCGGGTCTTTGAGGAGGGTGCCGGGTAATGGCAGCCATCAGCCAAATGGTAGCCAACCGCCTGCCGGATGAGGCGGAACTGTTTGCCGGCTCTCTGGACTCTTTTATCGAAGAGTCCGGGGCTCTGGCCGGGCTTGAGGGTGTGGCCGAGGTGGATATGACCGTGCTGCAGAAGTCCCTGGTTGCGGATATGGCTGCCAAGGAATTGCTCCTGCCGTCCATGAGCGAGTATAAAAAGGCCATGGCAAAAGCCGAAGGTGAAGGGGCCGGTACGGCTGAGTTTGTGGACAAGTTGAAGTTCCTGGACAAAATGGACATCAAACTGACGAATTCCATTTCAGATAAAAAAGCCCAGATCGGTGATTCCACAGATCCGGGCGTTCCCATGGTGGTGGTGACCTAATGGCTGATCTCTTTGATGATGCCATGACTGCCCAGTTCACAGCCGCTATCAGGGATGTGACAGACACCTTTTTCAAATATCCGGTGATCTTTGGGGACGGGGCCGATGAAATTGACCTGCGGTGCGGCCGTAAATCCATCAAAAATAAGCTTTTAGCCCTTGAAGAGGGTGAGGATATAGACCAGGCCTACAGAATTACCTTCAACCGCGAATATTTGACCGAAAAAGGTGTCGTTGATGAGAATGACAAGCTTTTGATCGGTTACGACACTCCGGTGTGGATGGACGGGGAGCAATTCACCATTACCAAGCTGGATGAAACGTCTGTGTTCAGAGAAAAAAAACTGATGGTTGTCCTGGAGGTGGTGAACTGATGGGTGTTGAATTTACAGGGGATCTGGACAAGCTAATGGGCATCTTAAACGGTGCTGCTGACGGCGTCAAAAAAGAGATGTCTCAGGAGATTGGCCGGGGCCTGGTCAAGGCAGAGGGCCGGGTGCTGGATCATATGGATAAGCAGGATCTGGGATGGGAGGATCTGAATCCGGATTATGAGGCGCAGAAGGAAAAGAAAGGGCTTAGTCCGGATACGCTACGGGCCTCAAACCAGATGTACAGCAATGTCACCACCCAACAGACAGACGCTTTTTCCGGGATGGTGGGTGTACAGCGCGGGGTGAAGACCAAAGACGGTGAAGACATCACCGATATCGCCATCATCCATGAACAGCCGGACAATGATGGAACGAAGATCCCGGCCAGAAAGCTGTGGGAACCCACTTTTAATGAAATTAAAGATGATGTTGCTGCAGATCTTCAGGGCGCGGCAATTAGGGTGTTCAAGGGATGATCCAGTCTATCCGGACATTTTTAACGGCCCGTCTCCTGGAGGTGCTGAACGCTTCCGGGCAACCGGTGTTCTCAGATGGGGACCAGGGCAATATCTTTTTCGGTCCCATGCCCAGAGGCTTCTTAAAAGACAATAAGTTTGCCGCCTGCTGCTTCACCCTTCAGGACAAGAAGAAAAAACATGGTGGCCTGGTGGCAAATACCCTGAATGAAGACAAAACCCATTACACCCGGATCCGCAAGGTTTATGAGCGCACAGTGTTATGCCGGATCGTCCTGTATGCCGCTGAATTCAAGGAACACTGGGGAGAAGATGATTTTAAAGGCTTTATTGATCAGCTTGAAATTAAGATTGCCGGCCACCGGGTAATTGCAGATGCAATGAACAATGCCGTCAGGATCCTGCTGCATGACTCAATCAGGCCCTGGGATGTTGAAGAATCAAAACAGAGAATCAAGGGCAGATCCCACAAAGCCATTGCCCGGGTGGAGTTCATCGGTGGGGTCTATGTGACAAAGCAAACCCCGGTTATCCGGGATGTAGATATTCAACCTGAGTATGAATAGGAGGCTTTATGGGCAAAAACGAAACAACAAAAACCAAACCGGCCGGAAAAAAAGGCCGGGTGCAGCCCGGGAAGAAAGAAACAAAGCTGTTCCGGGTCAGCAAACTGGCAAAGAACCGGAAGCTTCCGGCCTGGGAACTGGCGGCATTACGCCAGGCCACAGGTTGGGCTCCGGGTAAACAGGTGTCTAAGAAAGAGTTCGAGGATGCCGTGAACAAATTGCGGGACCGTCCCCAGGGCGGCGGGAGGATTTAATAAATGGGCGATGTACTTGAATATCTGGTGGACGGAACCAGTGGTCTTGCTCCGGGAGGTGTGGAGGGCATGGCGATTTTTGCCGGGGTCTGCAGCCTTGGGGAAATCGGTAAAGGGTATCTGCTGGGTAAGAACTCAGACCTTGAATCGTTGCTGGGCGTTGGCCCCTTAACAGACCGCCTTAAAGATGTGTTTGCCACAGCCGGTCAGGATCCGGTTGTGATCGCGATTCCGGTTGCAGGACTGGCCGGTGGCTATATTTCTAACTTAAAACATACCGGTACCGGACCGGAAGGAGTTGTTACAGGCATTCCTGCAGAAAATGCGGACGTGATTGTCAAAGTCACTACAGGAGGTGTTTTAGGCACTTGTGAGGCCCAGGTCTCTGAAGATGGTGGTGATAACTTTGGGGTTGCCCAGGTTGTTGCGGTTGACGGCCAGATCAGTATCGGCACCACGGGAAGCACCCTGATTCTTGCAGCCGGCACTCATATTGTGGATGACACCTATTCCTTTGCCGTCCGCTTGGCCATAGGCCCGGTTAAAAAAATAGGAACCGGCCCTGATATCACGATTACAGGCACGGTTAAAGCTGCAGCTCAAATCGTTCTGGGTATTGCAAGTGCCGGAGGCCGGAATGATGCCACATATCAACTGAGTGTTGATGGCGGTGATAATTTCGGGCCGGCTTATACGGTACCGGTTGACGGGGTGATTGTTGCCGGCAGCACCGGGGTTGTGATCACTGTTCCTGATTCTCTGGATCTGGTGGCGGGGGATATGTACGAATGCGAGCTGTTGCCGCCGGTGCCGACTATTACGGCCGTGATGATTGCTTTGGAACAACCTTTAAGCATTTATGACATTGAGTTTATTCATGTGGTAGGTCCTTCGGATCCGGTGGACTGGGCTGCCATGGGGGCAAAGGCGGATGAGATGTGGAATGCCCACAGACCAACTTATTTCCGTGCAGAAACCCGTCTTCCCTATGCAGACGAAGATCTTAACGACTGGACAGCAGACTTGCTCCTGGATCGTCTGGGGTTTGCCCATCGGTTCATTACTGTTTGCAGTGCCCATGGGGAAGTGTCCGACTCTTCCGGAAAACGGGTTATACGAAACTGGGGCGGTTTGAAATCCGGCCGGGTGATTTCCATTCCGGTTCAGAGAGCTGCCGGCAGGATCCGGGACGGCGGCATCTCCCAGGGAAGCCTTCCGGAGGACTATAACGAGGGCATGCAGACAGTGCTGGAAAAAAATGGTTATGACACAGCCAAGCATTATGCAGGTCTTAAATCAGCTTATTGGGGAGATTCCAAAACCCTGGCTGAGGTCACCAGTGATTTCCAATATGAGGAGGTCTTGCGGGTTGTTTTTAAGGCTGCAAGGAAAGCCAGGATAGCAGCCTTGAAATCCATGTATGACGAAGCCGGTGATCCCACCCTTGATTTTGAAACCACCGGTCCTGCATACCTCAAGGCCGATATTACCCAGGCCCTGAATACCATGGTCACAGCCAAGCCAAAGGAACTGGCTGGATTCGTGCTGGAAATCCCGGCAAACCAGGACATCGTAAACAACGGCGTTGCCATGCTGATCAAGCTGGTTGGTATTCCGATCATCAGGGAAATTAAACTCTATGTCAGTTATGCCTATGCCGGATCTGCATATGATCCAAGGCTTACACTGGCAGTGGCTGCGTAAAGGAGGTGTCATGAGTATTAATGGAAACGGCTATGACTGGGAGTCAATTGAGATCCGGATGGCACACGGTGTTGTCATAGATGTCGAGGATATCAGTTACAGTGATGAGGCTCCTATTGAAGAACACTACGGCAAAGGACGGGCTCCCATCGGTTATGGCCGGGGTAATTACAAGGCCTCTGGCAACCTGACTCTGGGTATGGATGAGTTTGAAAAGCTGAAAAGCAACATGGGTGGCAGTGTCTATAAAGGCAAACCCGGCCAGATTGTAGTCGGTTATGCCAACGACGATATGCCAACGGTTACCGATACCCTGCCTGATATCAAATTCACGAAAACAGATACCAGCGCAAAGCAGGGAGACACAAAAGCAGGAAACCGGAAACTGGATATTAAAATCCTGAGCCCCATCAAATGGGGCGATTCCGATGCACTTGACGGCTGATTAATACAAACAAATTAAAGAGGAAAATATGGAAAACAAAACGGGCAAGGCTCAAAAAACACCCTCACTTCCAGAGGCGGTTCAAAAGGCAATTGATGATGGAAAGACAGTATTGCTGCTCACCGGTGAAAATGATGAGGAATATTACTTCAAAAAACCCAAGCAGATGGACATGAATCGTTTCCTGGCCACCTCTTCAAAGGGGAAGCTGGCCGTGGCCGTTAAAAACTTGATCTACGATATGGCCATTGATCCGGATGAGTCAGATCTGAAAGCTCAGTTCAAAGGCAAACCCGGCCGGATGGTGGCCCTGAACAATGCTCTTCAGACGGAAATCGGGCTGAATGAGGATTTTACCGTAAAAAAGCTTTAGCTGCAGCCCGGGCTGGACTCAGTGAGAACTGGGTTCAGCAGGGGGAACTTTTGATTAGGCATTATCTCCAGGAGGATCCGGAACAGGACATGGACGATTTCATCAGACAATATGACCATGCTTTATGGCTTGAAGAACGGCAAATGGATGTTCTGACCAATGCGATTGGAAAAGCTTTGGGAGGGAATGCTTAAATGCTAACCGGATGTAAAAAAGATAATGCCGAGCAAAAGAGCAAGAATACCTTTGTTCTTAATTTTAGATCCCTTGAAGACGGCACAAATCACGGCGTAGGCTGCCATGCCGGCTGCAGCAAACAAAGCCAGGAAGAGTAAACCGATGAGTATGCCTGTAAAAATCTCCATAAAAACAAGATATTGCACCAAAAAGGTAAAGTCAAATGGAAAGCATTTTTAAACTTGGGATTCTGCTGTCTGTGATTGACCGGGTTTCCGGGCCAAGTGCCAGAATTGGAACCGGCATGGTCGGTCTTCGGGGCAAGGTGATGTCCCTTGGCCCGGCCTTTGATAAATTCAAGACCTATGGATTGCTTGTAACGACTCTTGCGGCCGGACTGCTTAGTATGATGTCCGGGACGGTCATGGCCACTGTGCCCACCCAGAAAGCCCTGGGGGAATTATCGTCTGTGGGGATCGTTAATTTACAGGCTCTTGAACAGGCCGGGGCGGAATTTTCGAACAAATGGTCTGGAACCACCAAGGCTGAGTTTATAAGTGCGGCCTATGATATCAAGTCCGGTATATCGTCCTTAAGCGATGAGGGGGTGGCGGAGTTTAGCAAGCTTGCCGCTCTTACGGGCAAGGCCACCAAATCCACCACAGCCGAGATGACAAGCCTTTTTGCCACGGGTTACAGCATTTACAAGGAGGCCTATGCAGGCCTTTCCGATATGGAGTTCGGGGAGGTGTTTTCTGCCGGGATCTCCGCCAGTGTTAAGAATTTTAAGACAACCGGATCCGGTATGGCCCAGGCCATATCTCAGCTGGGAGCCGCGGCAACAACGGCCAAGGTGCCGCTGGCCGAGCAGCTCTCCATTTTAGGTATGCTCCAGGCTACCATGTCCGGCAGCGAGGCCGGCACAAAATACAAGGCTATGATGCAGTCCGCAGCCGGGGCCGGAGAAAAACTGAATCTACAGTTCCTGGACGCAAACAATCAGCTTCTGGGGATGCCTGATATTCTTCTCACCCTTCAAAAAAAATACGGTTCCACCCTGGATGAGATGGAAAAAATGGAAATTCAAAAGGCATTCGGCACCCAGGAAGCTGTGGCAGTTATTGACCTGATGTACAGCAAGGTGGGAGATCTTCAGACCAATATCACAAGCCTGGGTATGGCCATGGATCAGGGTTCATCCTTTGCCGACCAGATGGCCATGGCTATGAATATGGATATCGGTGCCGGAGCAGACATACTGGGCCAGCAGTGGGATAACCTGGTACAAGTCATAGGGAAAAAATTGATCCCCATTTTGATCCCGTTGTTTTCCTGGATCGGGAATATCATTGTGGCCATACAGGACTTTGCCAGGGAAAACGAAACAATTGTTCAGGTGGCGGTCCTGGTTGTGGCCGGTGTGGCAGCGGTCGCTTTTGTTCTGGGAGTCCTGGCCACAGTTTTCGGATCAGTGGGTCTGTTGTACCCAAATGTGGTGACCGGATTCGGCATGATCAGCAAATCCGCGCTGTTCATGAAAACAAGCCTTTTGTCTGCAGTAGCCTCCACAAAAACATGGATTTTATGGCAGCGCCAGGCCCTGCTGACCTCCCTTTATTTTCATGGCGGGGTTATCGGCCTGGGCAAGGCCATTGCGGTCTCTTTTCTGGCTTCCATTAAAATCGCCATTGCTGCGGTGTGGAGTTTTACAGCAGCTTTGCTTGCCAATCCTATCACCTGGGTGGTGATCGGGGTGGTTGCCCTGGGCGGTGCATTGTATCTGCTTTATCAGAAATTCGAATTTGTCCGGAATATTGTTGACGGGGTTATGTATGTGTTCGGGCTGTGGCTGGGGCACATGATTAAAACCGGCCGGGGAATCATTATGGCTCTTACCCATCCCTTAGAATTCATTAAATGGGGGTTTGCCATGGCCGGGGAATCGGTAGGAATGCTTACCGCCGGGCTTGATGGGGTGCTGTCATGGATTAAAGGAAAGGTGCCTGAATTCATGGCCTCCGGAAAGGCATTATGGGGAGCGTTTACCGGCGGGATCCAGTCCATGGTCATGGCGCCGGTGGAAACGGTTAAAGCAGGCCTGTCAAAGTTACGGAACCTGCTTCCCTTTTCAGATGCCAAAGAGGGGCCGCTTTCCACGCTTACCCTGTCCGGAGCCCGGATGATGGAGACCCTTGGTACCGGCATCCAGTCTGCAGCGCCCGGTCTTGTCAAAACAGCTTCCGCAGCATTGGCAGGGGTGGCCGTGGCATCTGCGGTCGGCACCGGTATAAAAGTTCCGCCGGCTAAAATAAAGAATCAAAGTGTTATCAACAAATCCATTTCCGCTGCAGCACAGCAAAAAGCCGACAACACTGTGGCCAAAAAAGAGATTCATATTCACATCAACGGCCTGGAACTACCCGGGGTGTCAGATTCACATTCTTTGATTGCTGAACTGCTGAAGCTTGCCGGAGGCCACGATGTCTGATGGATATTTAAGCTTTGAGCACGGCAATGTCCGTCTTGGGGGGAAATTGGTTCCCGGCACTCTTATCTCCATGGAGATCAGTGATGCGGTTCGGTTTGACAGCGCCCAGGTGGATAATGTTTCCGGTACAAAAAAGACGCCTTTGGGATGGGAGGATTCTGTTGTAACCCTTGAAATACTCCTGGGGACAGATGAAGACAGCAATTGCTATGAGAAGCTTACATTGCTGGATAATGTGTTCAAAGGCATGGATAATAAATCTAATCCCAAGGTGTATACCCTTACCAATGCCCATGCCACAGCCAGAGGTGTTGACCAGGTGGTTTTTGCCGGGTTGAAGTCCAGAGAAACTAATGAGGATGACACTATCGTTGTTGCCTTGGGATTTGATGAGCACAATCCACCGACCATCCCGCCCGAGGTCCGATCGTCTGCAGACGGCACGGTAATATCCGATGCAGCTCCCCAGGCTGCTGCCGAGGCTAGCGTGGATTCAGTTGTTACTGCGGATCCGGACAGCAGTGCATTTACCCGGGGATTTGAGGCGGGTATCTCATGATTGCCGGCTTAAATTTAGATATCCGGATAGGCAGAGTATCTGTCCGGCGGGTGCCGGATTTGTGGATTATGTCCGAGCGCCAGTTACCTTTGACCCAGATGCGAATTACTCTGCCGGATCCGACCGGTGAAATTTACAGGACGGTTCAACATAAGGACCCGGTTTCCATCACTCTTGGATACCGGGATCAGACACCAACCACATGGACGGGAACTGTTCTGGCCAGCACAGACAGCCAGGTAAACGATCAAGTGGTGATCAATTCGGTTGGACCTGAGCGGCCGTTAACAGAAACCCTTATCAAGCAGTCCTTTGTCATGGAATCCCCTGAAGCTATTGTCAAATTTGCCATTGAGCAATCCGGGTTGCCGGTGGGAACCATTGAGCCCACCGGCATTGTTTTTCCCAGGTTCATTGCATCAACCATTCCGGTCTGGCAAGTGGCCAGGCAGTGCGAACGTACATGCCAAACCGGCTACGGCAAGGATATGAGCGCATGGGCCATCTGGATGGGGCGGGACGGTAAGGTGAACTGGGGAAGTTTTGATGAGCCGGGTGATCTTCCGGTGATTGAAAGCCAGCACAATCTGATCAAGCATTCACCTGGAGAATGCCCGTTGGAATTGTCCCGGGTTACCACCTTTATGCTGCCCCATATCATGCATTCCATGAAGTTCAGACTCAAGGATTATCGACGGGGGATTAACAGGGATTTCAGGGCACTGAAGGTGCATCACAGGTTTCAGGCAAAACAGGCCAGGACTCTTATCAGCTATGGACAGGCAAATGAAAGATATTGATCTAAAAGCATTGTTCAAAAAGGTGTTTGAGCTTTCAATGCCCAACCTGCGGTCTTATTACCGGGTGGTTCGCAAGGCCCGGGTGGTTAAATCCTTTGCCGGTAACGGCTCTTACTGGGCCGATGTGCAGCCGCTGCGGAATGATGACAGCACGGATCCGGATGAGCCGATGATTCCGAAGGTGGAAATCCCCATTCTGTGGGGTGGCCCAGACCGTGGTGTGATCTGTCCGCCTGAAAAGGGTGTGTTCTGTGATCTGGAATATTACGACGGGGATCCGGACTATCCCAGAATCAGTAATTTCAGATGGCATGGCCATAAAGCGCCGGCTATTGATATGGGCGGGTTTATCATCCAGCACTCTGACGGCACCTGTTTCAGGATTGATCCGGATAAAAAGATTGTCCATGTGACGCCTGCAGATATTCAGCAGAATGCCGGTGGGAGTTGGACCGTTGAAGTGGGAGGAGATGCCACGATTCAAGCCGGAGGGAAAGCCTCCATTACAGCCGGTAGCACTGCCACTATTGAAGCACCCCAGATTCTTTTAAACGGAGTGGTTACAAATTCAGCCGGATCAGGCGGAACGATGACCCTGAACGGCAATCTTGAAGTGGACGGCAACATACACGCAACCGGCACCATCGAGGATGAGCTGGGCAACACAGATCATCATACCGGGCATTAACGAGGGAATATGACCGACGTATACGGACAGGATATCAAGATTGATGAGCACATGCAGGCGGTGGTTGCGGCCAATGGGGAGGCTGTTTTGACCCAGGGTCCGGAGACCGGCTGTCAGGACATCAAACTGCGCCTGTTTGAGTATCTTGGCACCCTATTTTACGACAAAGAACACGGATCGGTCATTATGGACTGGATACAAGATGAGAACACGGAAGAGAATCGGATGGGTCTTGTCAATGAGGTGGCCAGGCGGATCCGGCTGGATCCACGGGTAGAATACGGTACCGTGACAAGCAGTGTGTTGTCCTGGGATGAAAAAGGAATCAAGATCAATGCGGGCTGGCAGTTTATTGAGGAGGATCATCTGTTTAACCTGGTGATCGAAATGGACTCTGAAAAAAGTGAAATGGTGATTAAAGATGTCAATCCCTATCAATAAAACGTTGGAAGAGATCCGGACTGAAATGTTTGCCCGGATTAATGAGGTCCAGGAGGAATATCAGGCAAAGGGCTGGATGCCGGTGCTCTTGAATTTGAACAAGGGCATCTTCCGGGGATGTATTGAACTGTGGTGCTGGGGACTGTTTCAGCTTTATTCATTCCTGGCTCTTATTCTGGAACAGATTTTTGTCGGTTCTGCTACCGGTGTCTGGCTTGAGCTGCTCTGCCGAATTGTAAATATTGAGAGAAAGAAACAGACAAAGGCCGTGGGTACGGTTTTATTCTCCCGGATAGAAGCTGCCGGCAATGTGCCGATTCCTGCCGGCCGTATCGTGAAGACGCTCCCGGACGGTTCAGGCGTGGTTTACCGCTTTATCACAACAGCGGCTGCTGTTCTCCTGGATGGGGATTTGAGCGTTGCTGTACCGGTTGTGGCAGAGGAATACGGAAGCAAGGCCAATGTGTCTGCCGGGATGATTACGGAAATTGTCACCAGCATCCCCGGGGTGGACGCTGTGGGCAACCTTGTGGACTGGCTGACAAGTGAAGGGGCGGACACTGAGAACGATGACAGCCTCCGCGCCCGGTATATTCTTGCCTGGCAAGGGAACAACGGCTGCACAAAATATGCTTATGAGAGCTGGGCATTGTCCGTTACCGGCGTGGTTGCGGCAAAGATCATGGATCAGCATCCCCGTGGCCAGGGAACTGTTGATATTGTTATCCAGGGCACGGCCGGGGTGCCTACTGCGGAGTTGCTGGCTGCTGTTGATAAGGTGATAAAGGAAAATGTGCCGGTCAATGATGATGAGCTGGTCAAAGGAGTAGTGTCTGTACCATTGACGCTGGCTGGCACATTGGCTCTGGTTCACGGGGATCCTGATTTGATCGTTGCACAGGTGACTCAGCGCTTGAATGATCTGTTTGCAAATCTTCAGACCAATGAAGAGATTGATCCATTCCGGATCGGAGATGATGTGATCCTGGATCGGATTGTTGCTGTGATCATGGCTGTTGACGGCATAAAGCAAGTGCTCTGGACATCTCCTGCAGATAATATTGCGGTATCAGATGAAGGCCTGGCCATATTGGATACCGCCAATTTTACAACGTCCTGGGCGGAGGCGGCATAAATGAGCCTGTTTTTCGACTATTTCAAAAAGACTTTGAAATGGCGTCCTATTCAGGATCCGGGACCCATTGGTGCTGTGGTTCGCGGCGGTGCTCTGGCTCTGGATACGGTCCGGGATAGTATTTTATGGCTCAGGCTGCAGGCCTCTCCTGAAACATGTGAAGAACAGTTTTTATCATTTCATGCTGCTGCCCGGGGGATTATCAGACGGCGGCATGAATCTATAACGCAGTATCGTACCCGGGTTGTGAACGCTTATGCCTGGCAGCTTTTAGGAGGGAAGAGAGCAGGCTTTCCTAAGATGTTGTCGTATCTGGGTTATCCCAATGTCTATACCTATAATCTGAAAAATGATGATCCGGAACGATGGGCTGAGTTCAAAGTTATCCTGCCGTTGCCTGAAGATACCACCATCACTGAGGCTGATATTAAGACCATTGATGATGTGGTGAACGATCAAAAGCCTGCCAAGTCAAAGCTTGCCGAAATAACGCTTACCCGGGAACGGCAGCATAACTTGATGGTGGCCACGGCATCATCGATAAAAATAAGCCTGCAGGTAGGACCGTATATACCCGCATCCAGAATGACGGGCAGTGACTTATACCAATCAACAGCAATGATGGTCTCAATATCCATGACCATCCCTGCAGAGGAATAGGAGGATAAATTGGCTGAATTTCCAGGTTTCGTTTTAACCGAACACGGGATTGATCTCGCGGCTAAATGTGAGGCCGGAGAGACCCTTGTCTATACAAAGGCAAGGATCGGATCCGGGCAGTTGCCGCCGGATGGGAATGCGTTTTCTGCAGTCCAGGATGCTGATGTGATCACGATTTATAATGCTGAGATGGGCGTGGCCACAGATGCAGCCGATGGCAATACGGGTTTTTCAGTTTCCACCACGACCCCAGGGGCAAGTGATACTGCTGAAATTACCGGCATCACGGCGCTGGCTGCTGCTACATTGACCGGTGGGGAGTATTTTAAGCTGCACACCCCGTTTTTAGACTTCCATGTTTATTACCAGGTGGACGGTGTTGGTGCCGATCCGGAACCTGCCGGCAGCATACCGGTGATTGTGGCGGTAGAGGCGTTGGATTCGGCGGTGGTGGTGGCACAGAAAACAGCCACGGCCATTGATCAGGATCGGACTGAACTCGGAGATCTGGTGCGAATCATCAATGAAAAAATGGAAATTGATATCACCGGAAAAGCCGTTGCGAATGGAGACGGCACCGCAACTATTCCCATTCAGTTTTCAAACCAGAATCTGGATCAAGGATTCCTTTGGACAGAAATCGGAATCTATGCCCAGGATCCGGACCGTGGTGAAATCCTTTATTCGGTTACCAATGCCGGAACAATGGGTGATCCTGTGCCGGCATACGGGGGAGCAACGGCTGTGGCATATGATTTGAACGCCACGACTAAAATTGGTTCCATCAGCGATGTGCAGGCGGTTGTGGTTCCATCATCTTATGTTACTCATGAGGTTTTGACAGGCTATGTTACTCAGGAAGCTTTGGCAGCTGCGATCCATGATGGCAAGGTCGGCCTTGATGCTAACCTGTCCTATGTTCCCAGTGCCCAGGAGATGTTAGACCGCAATCTTATGGAACGGAACGGGGATCAACTTATTGTTGCGGATTATCCTTTGACATACGCCAGGATCGGCAGGATGTACACCTCGCCGGCCACTGATGCCCAGTATTTTTGGTTGCCGGATGACCGTGGATTGTTTCCCCGGTACTGGGATCATGGGGCCGGTATCGACCCGGATGCCGCAAGCAGAATAGACAGGGGGGACGGAACTGCTGGTGATGTCGTAGGGACAAGCCAGTTAGACCAATTCAAAGGCCACGCTCACTCACTGCCAGCGGGTAACGTCAGCTCCGGGGCTTGGGGGTTCATAAGGAACGATGCCTCTGCCGGTAACGGGCTCACGAACGAAAATGGAGGGGCGGAATCAAGGGGGAAGAACAGAAATAAATGGGGAGGAATATATGTCGATGCCTAAACTATATAATGCACATCCAAAAACGCTGGAATATCTTGAGGGCCAAGATACAGAAGCCGCACAGAATCGCAAGTATTCTCCTGAAACCCATGACCCGGCTGATCAATATCAGTACAACCCCAGAACATCGAGTTTGATCCAACCCCCATCGGTCAAGAAAAATGAAAAACAGCTCTTGATTGACGGTCAATGGCAGGTGGTGCCGGATTTCAGGGGAAAAGTTTATTTTGATACGGCAAACGGTCAGCGCCATGAGATTACGGAGCTTGATATTGAACCGGAATCCTCCTGGACAGAAAAGGAACGGCCGAACGGAACCGAATGGGATCCCGGTACAAGTGACTGGGTAAAGACCAAAGACACCCTTAAAACGGAAATCAACACCGGGTATTATAAGCACCTGGGCCTGGGGCTTGACGTCTCATCCCTGGGTGACGAACCTGTTAAAATCCAGATCAATCCTGCATCCTTACAGAGGCTTGGTTTTACCTATACCGAAATGCTGGCTAAGGAACGGCAAGGCCAGACAGATATCGGAACCATTGTCCGGGCCATGGATAATTCCAAGCATCCTGCAACGCTTGATCAGTTTGAAAAAATGATTCTTGAAATCGGTGCCCATGTATCCCCCAGGCAGCGCCAGAACTGGGATGACAAGGACGCATTACTGACACCTTAAACCACAGGGAGAAATATGTATGAAAATCATAGTCTGCTTTGACGGTACCAGCAACCAGCCAGAAGACGCCCACCAGGAAAAAACAAAGGCTGGCCTCCTGGAGGACGACAACATCACCAACGTCCTGAAGCTGCATCTGCTGGCCGGCGGGAATATCGAGAACACTGCAGCGGCTGTGGACGGTCAGAAAAGCCTTTATTACTCCGGCGTAGGCACCCGGGGCAACTTTTTCCGCAGGATCCTGAGACAGGCCTTTGCCCTGTCATCACCCGAGGATATCATGGCCGAGGCCCTGGAAGACCTTGCCGAGATCTATATGCCTGGTGACCACCTATATATATTCGGCTTCAGCCGGGGCGCTGCCATTGCAAGACTTTTTTCAAGCATTTTGGCTCGGGACGGTCTTAAAACCCGGGACGGGGATCTGGATAAAAAACCCGTGGTTAAGATGCTCGGCGTCTGGGATACCGTGGCAAGTTTCGGGGCCCCGAATTTGGATTCTAAAAAGCGGCCGGTTTCCGATGTCCTGTTTGAGGACTGCACCATCTCACCCATCATAGAACATGCCTATCACCAGGTGGCCCTGGATGAGAACCGCCTGGTCTTCAGACCCACCCTGATGAACCTCCAGCCCGACGTCCATGAAGTATGGTTCCCGGGCACCCACAGCGACATCGGCGGCGGGTTCAGGATTGACGGTCTTTCTGATATCTGCCTGGACTGGATGCTGGCCCGGGCAGAGGACCATGGTCTTTATTTTCTCTCTGCAGCTACCATTCCTGAAGAGAACCTCCATGGTCAGGACCAGGACGGTGACCAGATTCATATCGGCAGAGACGATATAGAAATCAAACCGGATTACAACGGCCTGCTCCACGTCCACAACGACTCCTGGAGAAAAGGCAGACTGAAGAACATGACCCTGGCCGCCCGGGAGCTGGTGGTTTTAAAGACCAACCTGGCGTCAGACATTACCCCTTCCATTCACCGGTCCGCAATCAACCGATGGGAAGCAAACAGCGCTTACAATCCGGACAGCACTCTGGGTGTGGAATATAAAACAGTAGATTAGATCAAGAAAGCTGCCCTGGTGGATGCGCCAACATCCCCAGGGCGAATGGCAGCTTGGGGGCATGCCAGACATCATATAAATGACAACTCCCTTCACTCGGACCGAGCAAATAGGGATATATCAGACAGATTTCAGCTGCACAAGGAGATTGTCCTATGAAAAGCCCCATTGCCTATATCGGTGGCAAATCCAAATTATCAAAACAGATCGTATCCTTAATCCCGAAACACAAAATCTATTGTGAAGTTTTTTCAGGCGCTGCCTGGGTTTTCTTTACCAAAGAGCCGTCAAAGGTAGAGGTCATCAATGATCTTGATTCCGATTTGATCTCCTTTTACCGTGTGCTTCAGAATCACCTGGAAGAGTTCTTAAAACAATTTAAATGGGCATTAACGTCCCGAGAATGGTTTGACGACTGGAAAAAGCAACTTGATGGTCGGGGTCTGACAGATATCCAGAAGGCCGCCCGGTACTATTATATCCAGCGCTTGGCCTTCGGTGGCCGGGTAAGGAACCGATCCTATGGTGTCCAGACAGACGGCCGAACACCCAGAATTAATATTGTCCGCTTAGAAGAGGAAATGTCAGATATCTACCTCCGCTTGGCCAATGTCCGGATAGAGAATCTATCCTGGAAGGATTTCATCACCCGCTATGATAAGCCGGAAACCTTCTTTTACTGTGACCCGCCATGGTATGGGTGTTTAGATTATAAACACAACTTTCTCCTGAAAGACTACATAGATTTGGCCGACACCTTAAAAGGAATCCAGGGGCAATTCATGCTGAGCATAAACGATCACCCGGAGATGCTGGAGGTATTCAAAGATTTTAATCAAAAGGAAGTATCATTATTATATACGGTAGGCCAAAAGGGGCCGGTGGAGGCTAACGAACTCATATATTCAAACTATGAGTTAAAAGAAAATAAAAATATGAGTTTGTTTGCTGATTTCCTTTAGATTGTGAGCCGCACTATAGCGTGAGGCTTTTAAAATGTTCCGGAGGCGGTCAGTATCCTTATTATATAGTGTTGGGCAAAAGCCTAAAAAGGCAACTGAGCTGATTATTCAGAATTCTTGAACAGACAGCAATATATTAACCTGACTCTCAAATTTCACTTGCGAAACCTAAAGTATTTTGACAGCCGGTGATAATTGTTTTATTTGAAACTGAAGACAATCCTATTGTTTATAGATTCCCTTGGTTTGAGTTTATTAGGAGTAAAAAGCATTATGTTTATTTTTAAGTATCACGTCATTCCGATCACTTTTTGGATTTCAGTTTTATTTATTGCCTTTTTGATAGGGGATAGAACTAAAAAAAACAGAACCTTTTTTAAGAGATTTTCTGAAGATTCAGGCTTAAAATACATCTGGAGCAAGATAAGAGTTCGTCCCTTAGTTTTTGGATCACTTGGTCTGTCAATTATTGGTATTTCGCTAATAATCATTTTTCTATCCGATGGTGGGGAATTCATAAATAGCATTATTCCAGAACTGATAGGGTTTTGTTTAGAGGGTCTTTTTTTTGTAGCTTTACTTCATTTTTTTAGAGAGAGGGATGAGAAAACCAGAAGACAGCAAATAAAAATGGTTGTGGGGAATAGCCTCATAGGAGTGATGATGGAGATAGCTATGCTTTATAACTACTTAAATCCTGATAGCCAAGAAACAGAGTTCACCGCTGGGGAATCTATAACAAATAGAATTTTTAAGCCTGAATGGATCATATTGTACAGAACAATATTTGCAGGTAAAATAGAATTTTTTACCGGTTTGGAAGATGTGGTTCAAAGAATAGCAGAAAATGTTGATAGAGCAAAAGGCATGACGCCAATCGTAGCCTTATTGCACCCATTAGATCTTTACGACTGGGACTCAATCTGTAGATCTCTCGAAAACGTCTGCGAGTCCTCAGAGCCAAGAAAACAAATTGGTTATATTAGGGACTTCCTTTTAGCGTTTGCCCGCTTTGAAGATAGGATTTAGAATTTTGTCGAGGTCTTATTTATAATAAACTTAATGTATAGAGTTTTATCTTTCATCTATTGGATAAAATTTGTTTAAAAAAGGTGAATCGAATGGCTTCATTTTATGAGGTGCCTGTCTTTTGGCATGATGGACGTAAAACGATTGGGCGAGCCATTGGCAATAATGCCGCATGGCTCTGCCAATGCAAGGAAATTTTGATTGGACCACATGAAAAGATGTTCCCGATAGATCCTTGTCCAAAATGTGATAAGCGTTTTCGTATTGTTCGTGGGGTGAAACCTCAGTACGTAGCTCATGTCGAAGAAATTGTTGATTAGTGTTTAAGAATCAACAAAAATATATAATATCTTTCATTTCCAAGTTTTAAATTTCTAAGACTATCTGTCATAATTTCTGAGATCTTTTTGATGAGATAGAAAGAAAATGTTAGTAGCGCGTACTAAAATCAAAACATTTTTGACGATATCAACACGTTTTTTGCACGTATTTATAACATGTTTTCATCAAAAAATATAACCCGCCGCTACATGTATAATCTTTCCTGTTGCAATTTTAGACCGGGTAAGGATATTGTCCAATTAAGTTGATTTGTCATCCGTTTAAAAAATCAACATTTTCAATGTGCGGATAAGTATAATTACTTGTATTAGGCAGATTATATCTCGGAGGATTATTTATGAAACCCTTTACATATGCAATAATTATCTTTGGTATACTTTCAGGCCTTTTGTTAACCTCAATCTCGATTCATTGGAAGCCTGGAACCATCGCGAATGTTATGTCCCTAAATATAGGCTGTGGTCTGATTGCAACAGCATTTATAAGTGCGATTTTAGATCTTTTCTGGAGTAAAGAAAGGGCCAAAGCAGAAAAAGAAGAACTTCAACCCCTACTCGATAAGTTCGAACATTTTCTTGGTCGATTAATAAAAATTGAGGGGAGATTAGAGGCGTTCAAACAACTAGGCCTAAATTATTGTCATCCTTCAAGAAACAATGCACTAAGCAATTTTTTAAGCTATGCCAATGAAGTGGTAAATGTTCCTGGCAATAAACTTAATGAACCCGATTGTGTTAAGTGTCGAGGTACAATAAACATTGTATCAAGTTCAGCTAGAGGCTTGATGGGTTACCTCGATAGAGAAGCTAATGAACTCCAAAAGGAGTGGAGAAATTTAATCACTACGTATCCAAGAAATTTTCATCTTCTTCTGACTCATCCAGCATACGCTCATTTAAGACAACCCGCAGAAGAAAGGTCTTCGGGTGACATTGAACTTGAAATTCTAAAAACTGTAATTTTTCTGCACTGCGTAGCCGGAATGGATGAAAAAGAATTAAGGTTTTATAGAGGAAGTCCAACTGTTTTTTCAATCCAAATCAACAATCATATTTTACTTAATCCATATCCGTACGGAAAAATGGCTATGGATACCTTATGTCTTGAGTTTGAAAGTGTACATGAAAATAGCTATGTAGATCAATTTGTAAGCATGCACTTTAACCATACATGGGAGTTTATACATCAAGATTGTAAAAGAGTAGATGGGATGAGTTTAGTGTGCGGAATTAATTCGTTTAATGATATTTTAACAGCTTTTTCAGAATGCACCTTTATAAACAAACCGAAAAAATTACGGTTAACTAAATACCAAATTAAAGAATTGGATACGTTCACGTGTAAAATTATACGTGAACGGCAGACCAAATTCGTTTATGAACCTCCTGATGACAAGCCATTTATGAAATTTGTAAAAGAAAATGGCTACACATGTTGTTCAGAACCTGGAACACCAATGGACGTAGAGCTATTAAAGTCAATTTAATACATTATAATCATTTGAGTTCAGCGATACCCTGGAATGATGATACCAATATAATATGTTGAGTGTTGCAATTTAGGGCAGGATATTGATATTCTTCAATTTTATTGATTCTTGTAATCGCGGTTTCAAGAAAAAAAATGATATGGAATTCAGGAGATAAAAAGGCAATAGCCAGATCTGGATATTCTTCATACCCGCCGTTCGAATCATGAAAGTTATCCAGATCTTTACATCATGTTGTTGGACCATATGGCGAGAAATTAAAGAATGGAATGGAAGCAGATTAAGCTCAAGAATGGTGTTTGGGAAATTCAAGCTAATTCGTGGCGTGGATTTGGTTCCTTTGTTGAGAGTGAGTTGTCCCACTTCCGCGCATACATCTTTAGGGGACAGCGTGAGCCTGAATGGAAATTACTTCCATCCATAGCTCGTATTCCTGGCATTAAAACATTAAGAAATGACACCCTTGCTGATTTCAAGGAAGCCAGCAGAGGTCGAAGGGGATCGACGCCACTTAGTCTATCAGACGACGATTGGTGGGCTCTTGGCCAACATCACGGTCTCAAAACAACGCTTTTAGATTGGACAAAATCTCCGTTTGTTGCTGCTTTTTTTGCATTTTTAACCGAACGGGATCCTAATGATCTGCCCAAAGATAGAGTGGTATATGGTTTAGCGAAACAACAAGTCATTAAAAAATCAGAAGAAGTAAAAAAGACTGAGCCAGGAACCATATTA
>PIVQ01001824.1 GCA_003354055.1 Desulfobacteraceae bacterium
ACCGACACCACCTTCAGAGAACAAATAGAACAAGCACTTGAAGGCAAGCATATTAAATTTTGTGGTATTGAACGCGTACGTGAGCAATCCGCTAATAATGAAGATGACACCGTATTTGAAGATTTAAGCGAAGTTGAAATGCTCAATCCACTTAATTTATTAGAACAAGCATTTGCAAACGATAAAGACATGGCAGGGCAAAGTGTTCCCGATGAACTAAAAGCACTTTTAAGTGACGTGATCAACGAGCTTACGGAGCAAGAGCAACTATGAAAATAACCGCAGTTCGTATTCATAATTTAGCCTCTATTGTTGACGCTGAAATAGACTTTACTAAGGCCCCATTAAAAGATGCAGGCTTGTTTGCGATAACAGGCGATACCGGTGCAGGTAAAAGTACCTTTTTAGATGCTATTTGTTTAGCGCTTTATACTAAAACTGCACGTTTACGTGGCGATAAAGGTAATCTAATTGAATTTAACGGCGACAGCATAAAGCTCAATGACGCGCGTAATTTACTGCGCAGAGGTACCTGGGAAGGCTACGCCGAGGTTGACTTTTTAGGCCAAGATAAACAGCTTTATCGCGCGCGCTA
>PIVQ01000213.1 GCA_003354055.1 Desulfobacteraceae bacterium
TGCGCTGGCAAAACTTGTTCACGGATATCAATTTAATATTTTACAAACGCTGTTTGAAAGGGTGAATTAGCCATGGAACTTAACCGTTCTTCTGAAAATATATTAATTGTCGATGATACGCCCGAAAACCTGACGGTATTACGACAGATATTGAATGAACAAGGGTATCGGGTTCGCCCTGCCCTGAGTGGGGAAATTGCCTTAAAAACCATCCAGGCCGATCTGCCTGATCTCATCCTCCTGGATATTGTCATGCCTGGTATGGATGGGTATGAGGTATGTGCTAAACTAAAGGCAGACAAGGCAACCCGTGATATTCCTGTCATTTTCATCAGCGCTTTAAAGGAGATAGAAGACAAGATACGTGCCTTTTCAGAAGGCGGCGTCGATTATATATCCAAACCGTTCCAGGCAGAAGAAATCCTGGCCCGGGTTAAAACCCATATTACTCTCTATTCTCTTGTAAATCGTCTGGAGAAAAAAAATATCAAACTTCAAAAGGCGCTTGACGAGGTAAACCAGTTGCGAGGTTTGCTGCCAATATGCGCCAGTTGTAAAAAAATCCGGGATGACAAGGGATATTGGAATATATTGGAAACATATATTGAAAAACATTCCGAAGCATCATTCAGCCACGGTATGTGTCCTGATTGTGCAAAAGAACTTTATGGTAAGCAGGATTGGTTCAAAGATATGAAAAAGAAAAAATCATAGCCTTGTTTTCTCACAGGAGCTGTTGATTTCAATTCACAATGCCGTGAAATGTTCTTATTTATTAAGTTCTTCAATGACCTGATTTTTTATTTTCAAAATTTCCCCATCCTTCTCCATCTTACGTAAAACGCTTGTAATCTTAGTAACCAGAGAGCCATGTTTTTTATGCAAATGATGATAAACCTGGGTTGTTAATAACGGAGGCTCTAAAACCAAAATTCTTTTAAGTCCCGATGCCTGTATTGCCGTGAGACCTTCAATTCGAGTTTGTACAACGATATCGACCATATCTAAATTGAGCAATTGAAAACTCTCTTTAATAGTATTGGATTTACTAACCCGCATACCGGCTGTTTTTGTTTCAAGAAGTTTAAATCCCCTCTCCACCCCGATATCATAGGGGCGCAAACTTTCCCAGCCTTTGACCGGAAAGTGTTTTTTTGAAAATACAACAATATCAACATTCGCTATCGGGATTGGAATTAACTTTAAGTTTGTATAGCTTTGACCTACATTTTTATTCCTATATAATTCTCCATCAACCTCTCCCCGGTTCGATGTCCGAATTGCCCGTTCACCAGGGAGATTCAAAATTTTGATTTCAATTCCCATCTTCTGATAAGCCGTTCGGACAACTGTCTCACAAATCGTTACAAACGGAGAAGAATAAAAGGTTGAAAATACCAACGCCTCCTTGGCTTGAACAGGGGACACAAGTAAAGTCAAAATAAATATTACAACCATTTTAAAATGCATCATTTACCCCCTAAATATTGATAAATCCAGCTGGACAAATCCAGTGGGAGGATAATTTCTGTAAACATTTCAAGTTAAGTATACGGAACTTCAATTTCAGCGGCAGGATTCAAAAAGAGTTTTAGTTAAGCCAGTTCTCTATATCGTGATACCCTCCGAATATAACATTGAAGACTCTTTAATGCCAGCTTTGGGGCTGATGGCTTAATGCCCCGAACAAATGATCAGTTGAGGTGACATCTATACTAAAGCAGAAGGATAAAAAGTCGGAATTCCCTCTCCAGTTATAAAACTTTTTCATTTTATACCACATTGTGTGGTAGACTAATTACTAATGGAATCGTCTTGAACTACGACTGCTTACTACCTTTAAAAAACAGTACTGAATAACCGTTTCTTTTTTGGGAATCGTACAATTTGAAACGATTGGATTATCTTCAGAACTCTGACCAGGTTGGTTACGAATCGCTGCAGGTCATTGTTTCAACAGACTAAATTAGAATCAAAATTATAACTTAATTTTAAACTATGGAGGGGAAATGAGACTGTCATTGAACAAAAAAATGTTGGGACTGGGCGTATTGGTATTTTTCTCCATAGCTATAATGATTGGTGTATCACAATATTCAAGCAGCAATATCAGATCAATGATGGAAAAATCCAAAGCTGCGAACGCCACACTGAATAAGCGGCATGAACAACTGGCCCTGCTCAATAAATATGAATACAGCATGATCCAGCTGACCCTGGCAGCCATGGATTCGATTATTGATAAAGATGAGGGGATCATCAGCGATGAGCGGATGGAAAATATCAATAAGCGGGGGAACTTTCTTAAAGATAATATGGATCAGGTCATTTCCATGGCAGATACGGACGCAGAAAGAAAACTTGCGCAGGAGGTAGGCAATAATATTGATGCGTTTATCAGGGCAATTAAGGTTGATCTGACCACTGCCATTATTGAAAGTGCAAAACGGATCAAAGAAATAGAGCTGGATTTCATTAACATCGATGATGGTCTGGACGAACACGGGGACAGTGTTAAGGAAAAACTGGAAGCTATCCTTGCGGGGCTTCAACAAATGCAGCAGGCCTCTGCAAATGCACAAAAAGAAGCGTTTTTATCATCTTCTATGAAGCTGAATCTAATTCAGGTCCAGCAATGGCTGACAGATATTTCTGCCACCCGGGGGGCAAAAGGGTTTGATGACGGATTTGATGAGGCCCAAAAATATGCCGCAGCTTTTAAGAAGGATATTCAGGAACTCATGAAGATATCACCGACGCTGAATGATCAGCTTCTCGGTTTGGAAAAGTCCTTTGATGCCTTCTATGAAAAAGGCAAATGGATGGCAGACCAGTATATCCGGTTCGGGTCGGATCAGGGAAATAAAGCCATGTCTGAATTTGATGCCTTTGCAGAAGATATCGGAGACAGAATTCAAAAGTTAACCGATGTTACCACTGCAAATGCCAACAAACTCAGTGAAATAAACCGAGGCATTACCCATGTGGAAAAGATGCTTAAAGCGCATATCGGACTGATGCTGGCCGCTATGGATTCAATCATAGACAAAGACGAGGGCAAAATCAGTGAAGAAATGGCCAAGGAAATTAAAGAGACCATTGAATTCCAGAATACTGCGATTCAGTCTCTAAAACAATTTGAAGCCCTTGGCATAAGCCTGCAGGGAATCGACACACTGGCAAATGATTTTTCAACACTATCCGAAGCAATCACGGTGGATCTGACAAATTTGATTGAGAACAGTACAAAAGAACAAAAAGAAATTATTGCCCGGTTTGTTAAGTTTGATGATGACCTGGATGTGTCTGCAAGTGCCATTGAAACGGCCCTTCATGATTTCAGAGAATCCGTGGAAAATGACGTTAAAGAAGCCGGGAATATTTTATCCGAGGTTGATAATCGTTTACAAAAAGATCTTAAAAAGAACACCTATATCACTTGGATATTTTCCATTGCCGTATTAATTGCAATCAGTTTGCTCTTTTTTAGGGTTGCAAGGGGCATTACAAAACCGATTCAAAGAATTATAGAGGGATTAAACAGCGGTGCGGAACAGGTATCTTCAGCCTCAGGCCAGGTATCTTCCGCGAGTCAGTCCCTTGCCGTTGGCACATCCAAGCAGGCCGCGTCAATTGAGGAGACGTCTTCATCCCTTGAAGAAATGTCTTCAATGACCCAGAAAAATGCTGAAAATGCAACAGAGGCAGACAGCCTGATGCAGGAGACAACCCTGGTTGTCGGCGCCGCCGGCAAATCCATGAAAACACTGACGTCATCCATGGAAGAAATTTCAAAGGCCAGCGAAGAGACGCAGAAAATTATTAAAACCATAGATGAAATCGCATTTCAAACCAATCTTCTGGCGTTGAATGCCGCTGTGGAGGCGGCCCGTGCCGGTGAAGCCGGTGCAGGATTTGCCGTGGTGGCAGATGAAGTCAGAAACCTTGCCATGAGAGCTGCAGAGGCTGCCAAAGACACCGCTGAAATGATTGAGGGCACGGTTAAACAGATAACCAGCGGCACCGAAATTGTAACCGAAACAAATGAAAGCTTTGCAGATGTTTCTTCTGCATCCGGAAGAATAGCAGATCTTGTAACCGAAATAACAGCGGCATCGAAGGAACAATCCCAGGGAATTGAGCAAATTAACACAGCCATTGGAGAGGTGGATCAAGTCACTCAGCAAAACGCGGCAAATGCGGAAGAATCTGCCAGTGCCTCTGAGGAAATGAGTGCCCAGGCCCATGAAATGAAAACAATGGTCGATGAACTGGTGGCACTGATTGAGGGTGACGCAGCCGCTGTAAAAACGGCGGGGCCGGGTAACCACCCACACAGGGGACACTCTTCTACAAAAATCACAGACAGGCAGAAAAACAAAAATGAAATAAGGCCTGATCAGGTGATTCCCTTTGACGACAGTGATTTTTAAGGTTCCTTCAAAAAAATAGGCATTGAAAAAAATAGACGGGTCAAATACTATTCCGGCATCTTGTTCACTTTCTGATTTTAAGGAGTTCAAATGAAAAAGATTCTGCTGGGCCTGTTGGTAATTTTTCTGATTCTTGGGGGTATTATGATAGTGAATACCCTGCGTTTTTCTTCCACCCAAAGTTCAGATGTGCCTGCTGAACCGGAAAGGATAGATCAGACAGCGGCTGTATCTCGATTAGCCGCTGCCGTCAGGCTTAAGACCATCTCCCACCAGGATCCCGCTCAAATGGACCCTGTGCCGTTTGAGGCATTCCAGACATTGATCAGGGAATCATTTCCAGCTATTGAAAACAACTTAAAAAAGACCGTCATAAACCGCTATTCCCTTTTATATAAGTGGCAGGGGAAAAATCCAGACCTAAAACCCATGGCCCTTCTGGCCCATTATGATGTGGTGCCGGTGGAGCCGGGAACAGAGAATGACTGGACCTTTGCCCCTTTCAGCGGAGAGGTTTTAGATGGCTTTGTCTGGGGACGGGGCACCCTTGATATGAAGGGAACTTTCATGGCTATCCTTGAATCTGTTGACGCCCTTATCAACCAAGGATTCTCCCCTGACCGCACCCTGTATCTGGCATTTGGGCATGATGAAGAGGTGGGCGGGAAAAACGGAGCAGGGAAAATTGCTGAATATCTTAGAAATGAAGGTATCAGTCTCTCATTTACCCTGGATGAAGGGATGGTGGTACTCAATGAGGCCCTTTCCCCGTCTAAGAAGTCCCTGGCAATAATCGGGGTTGCTGAAAAAGGGTATGTGACCCTGAAAATCACAGCCCAGGGTCAGGGCGGACACTCCTCCATGCCGGGTTTTAAAACACCTATCAGCACCCTGGGGCTGGCAGCCCACAGGCTTGAGACCCGTCAGATGAAGTCCACCCTTTCAGGGCCCGTAGGCATGCTTTTTGACCGGATCGGACCGGATCTTCCCTTTATCCAGAAATTGTTATTTGCAAACCAATGGGCATTTAAACCTTTAATTCTAATGGCCCTTGAAAAATCAAAGACAACAAATGCCATGATAAGGACCACCACGGCCCTGACCATGATCCAAGGCGGGGTAAAGGAAAATGTTCTGCCGACCCGGGCCAGTCTGATTGCCAATTTCAGGATTCTGCCCGGAGACACGGCAAATGACGTGATGGCCCACGCTAAAAAGGTAATTGACGATGATGCCTGCGAGATCGAAATTTATAAGAACATGTATACGGAGCCTTCTCCGGTATCGGATATTGACTCGCCTGCATTTGCCGCCATTGAAAAAAGCGTCTCCCAGGTTTTTACCGGTACGGCTGTCTCCCCCGGCCTTGTCCTTGGGGGCACCGATTCCAAACATTACACAGCTCTATCCGACAATTGTTACAGGTTTGCCCCCTTTGTTTTCGGCCCTGAAGATCCGGCGCGAATCCACGGAACCAATGAGCGGATACCGGTTCAAGACTATATCAGGGCCATCCAGTACTATTGTCAGCTTATCAAAAATGCGGCAGGACAGGACTAAGGATCGATTATGGACAAAGGGCGCAAATAATTTTCCTCATATTTTTCCGTCGCCCATGTCAGTGTTCTGGACAGGTACCTGGGGATTTCACCTGTCTGCCCTGCAATGAATGAAGGTTATGCGTCGGGCTTATGGCACAAGAACGCCCTTTTGCTGTCACATTCTTTTATGGTATGGCATTCCTGAAATAAGGCATAGGGGCATTTGTCCCGGCAATAAGAATGGTCCAGCAGCGTAAAAAGGTGTTCATAGGCATCTCCCCGCTTATGGAACAGGAGATCTTTTCTCATCTGAGTTACAAAGCCGGAATGTTCAAAGACCTCTTTTACCGGCAAATGAATTTCCATCAGGGCCAGTTCAGTCCCTTTCTGTCTAAGCTCCTCCATCAGTTCCTTGAGTTCATCCACGCCAGTGATGTCGATAAAGGTCATGGATTGAAGATCCAGTAGCAGGAATTTGGGGGTGATTTCCTGCTCATCGTACCGTTCCATGATATGCTCTACGGTATATTCTGCATTTGCAAAAAATATGGAATTATCGGATCTGAGCTGAAGAATCTGTGGGCAACTTGGGATATTACCGAAATCAGCATTTGTAAACATACCCATTTCAGGGCTTTTGGAAATCCGGACGATCCTTGGATGCATGGTTTTCCAAAGAAAGAACATCAGGGACATGATCACCCCGATCAATAAGGCATAATCCGGCTTGGCCAGCAAAGAGAGTGAAAAAACGCTAATGGCCACAATACCGTCATGGTGATTCATCTTCCACAAATGAAACACCTCCCTTGGATGAAACAGCATCCAGACCGCGTTCATCACCAGGGCGGCAAGGGCGGCTTTTGGAATATAGGTCAGCCATGGAGTTAAAAATAAAAGTGCCACCACAACGCTCAGGGATGTAATAACGCTTGAAATACCTGTTTTGGCACCTGTGGAAAAATTGATGGCAGAGCGGGAAAAAGAGCCGCTGGTGGGATAACATTGAAAAAAAGATCCGACAAGGTTGGCCACGCCCTGTCCGATGAACTCCTGGTTCACATCCAGTTTCTGCTTGGTCTCGCCGGCAATGCTTTTACCCACGGAATAGGTCTCTGCAAAACTGACCATTGCAATAACAATGGCCGGACCGATCAACATACTCATCTGTTTAAAGTCAAAGTGCGGTATCATAGGGTGAGGCAGTCCCCCCGGGACATTTCCGATTACCGCAACTCCCGCCTTATCCAAATCCAGCCACATCACAAGGCCGGTTGTGACGAGCAGGGCAAACATAGCGGCCGGGAGATTGGGGTTGATTTTTTTCACTACCTGAATGATGACCAGTGCTAAAACCCCGATTCCCAGCGTATGCCAGTGCAGACTTCCAATACTTTTTACAATGGCGATAAATTTGAGAATCACGTATTCATGATGTTCTATGTGGACACCCAATAAATGGGGAAGTTGTGTGGAAACGATAATCAGGGCGGCTGCAGAGGTAAAGCCCTTGACCGCAGAATGAGAGATGAACGACATGATGATTCCCATGCGAAACAGGCCCACCAGCAAATAAATAACGCCGACCATAAAGGCCAGCAAAAATGACAGTTCGATAAACTCCCGGCTGCCGGGTGCTGCCATGTTGGCCAATGAGGTCAGTACCAGCAGGCTCATGATGGCAATGGGGCCGGATGCCAGTTGCCGCAGACTTCCCCACAGGGCGCCGAGAACCGGGGCGACGGTAGCGGCATATAATCCGTAAACAGGGGGCAGTCCCGCCAGCATGGCATAGGCCATGGACTGCGGTATCAGGACGATGGCAACGGTCAAGCCCGCCAAAAGATCCTTTCTGAAAAACCCTGAGGAATAATCTTTAAACCAGTTAATAAACGGAAAAATTCTCCTGATTTTGGACTGGGAATTCGATGTCACCATAAATACCCCCGCGACGAAATGGATTAATGTGGGAATCCCTATAAAGGTACTCCTTTTTCCGGAATTTTCCAAGAAAAGATATTTCCACTGTATTCCCGACATCAAAGTTGGGGTGGCGATTTCATCCAGCAAACCAATTTCGAATTGACAGCAGCCGATATTTTGTATACGCATCACATGATGCATATCTATTAAGATATGGTTTGATAACTATTGCTCGGGACAATCAACCATGCCGCCAAAATTTAAATTTACAAAAGAGGAAATTCTACAAACAGCATTCAACCTTGTTCGAAAGAATGGGTGGAATACACTGTCTACCAGAACAATTGCCACTGAACTTGGGTCTTCGGCCAGGCCGATTTATTCATTTTTCAAGTCAATGGAAGACCTGGAAGAAGACTTGATTAAACTCTCCGTTGATTTGCTCTATACCCATATGCAACGCAACATAACCAATGACCCCTGGATCGACCACGGCATTGGCTATGTTATGTTTGCTCAGGAGGAAAAGCATCTGTTCAGGGGTTGCAATTATGAAAAGAACATCACCCGTTTCAGAGCCCATGGTGATATCGTTTGGAATAAATGCACGGCATCTCTTTCCGATTACCCCCCGTTTAACGGCTTAACCAGGGAACAAATCCAGCAGGTTCAACTCACCCGATGGCTTATGACCCACGGTCTTTCATACCAGGTCAGCAGTCATCCCCCCGATGTCTGGGATAAAGATCAGATTGTTCTGGTCGTACAAAACGGCAGCATCGCCGTTCTTGACGGGTTGAAAAAACAATTCGGGTTAGATTAAGGCTATTTTGGTGCCACAACAGCCGTGATAAAATTAAACATGGAAGACACGTCCCTTTTTTTACTCTCCCCTTTGAAGTAAAGTGATTTGCAGGATGACGTCGAGACAAGCTCCAGGTTATGAAATCCCTTCTGGGAAAAAAAATCGTTTACCGTTTCCGGTGCCAGACCGAACATGAGTTTGCTACCGGCATTTTCAACGAATTGTTTTAATACGATCGCCTCTTTAAGATCGCTTTTCCCCTCTATGACATCTGAGTGAAAATAGTCAGCCACAAATGAGCTGCCGGCACATGATGCCCGGGTCATAAACATTAAAAGTCCGTCAACTGCTTCCGGCGGAATATACATGAGAAGCCCTTCAATGATAAAAAGTGTTTTGACGCCTTTTTCATACCCAGCTTCAAATAGTTTTTCAGGCAGTTGATCCTGGCCAAACGTAACAGGCACATAAGTGACATGATCGGGCAGTTGACCGAATATTTCTTTGATTTTTTCAACCTTCACCTGCTGGGTAACCGGATGATCGACTTCAAACACAGACAGATTCTCTTTTACCCCTTCAATCCTATAGGCGCGGGTATCATACCCGGCTCCGATGATGACCACCTGCCTGAACTCATTTTCAATACAGGTTTTCAGATAGTCGTCAAGAAACCGTACCCGGGAAGCAATGGCGCCATTCACTCCGGGCATGATCTGGTTATAGGATGCAATCTGCGCCTTTGCCTGTTCCGGGGTTTCAACATTTTTCCGTTCCTCAGGACTGAAGAATAACGCTGCATAAGGATCATAAAATAGGCGCTCATTTTCCGGAAGCGTTGATTCAGCTGCCCTTAATCCAGCAATTTCCAAAGCCATTTTTCTTGGATCGATCGCTGCCATTTTCGTCTCCTTTTTCAAAAGGTTATGATATACATCAGACTTTATGCATCACCCTTTGCATATCATAGGCAAAATTATTGTCAATGAAAAAGGCGATGGGCATCATCTATTTCTTTTTAGTATATGGTGTTTTTTCCATGGGCAGTGAGTTTCTGAATCTGCCGTCGAATTTATAGTAGGCTCCCTGGGTTGCAGGGGCGGTGGGTATCGTGGCAAGTTCTCCAACGCCTTTTGTTCCGCAGGCCAGAATCGAATCAAAATCACGTTCCACAATTATCGTTTCAATCTCCGGGACATTCACAGATTTAAATAATCCCAAGGTATTATATTTGGCCTGGGGAACTGAGTTGATAAGGGGATAATCTTCGGTTAAGGCATATCCAAGCCCCATGGCAATGCCCCCTTCAATCTGGCCTTCTGCCGCCTTTCTATTAACAACTTTCCCAAGATCGTAGGCTGCAACAACTTTTTCAAGCTTCCCATCATCATCCAGGATAACCAC
>PIVQ01001825.1 GCA_003354055.1 Desulfobacteraceae bacterium
AACTTACAAAAAAATAATGATAATATTATTAATATAATGGAAATATATGATATATTACAACCAAAAATAAAAGAAAAACATATCATTAAAAAAATATTATCTATGAAATATGATATGGAAATTTATGATTTATAATTTTTTAAAAACTAAATATTATAATGGACTTATTTTATGTTAAAAAACGAAGAAAAAATCAAAATTGATTTGTATAATATTTATAATTCAAACTATCCAAACTTATCCAAACTCTTTGACATTTAAAACCTTTTTTAAGAATATTATGCCTACCGTTAAAGATTTGAAAATTAAATGTAAACAACTTGGTTTGAAAAAATATTCAAGATTGAGAAAAAATGATTTAATTAAACTCATTGATAACCATAATAATAAAATTAAAGAAGAAAATAATGTTGATGATATATTAGATGAATGGAAAGATGATAATAATGAATGGGAAAATTATGATGAAGATTTATGGAAAGATTCATATCCAAATAATGATAGTTGGGAAAATTATAACCCTAAATTATGGAAATGTATTATTTGTACTAAAACTCTTGATAAAAAGAGTAAGAATTATATTCTTACTAATT
>PIVQ01001826.1 GCA_003354055.1 Desulfobacteraceae bacterium
AAAAACCTAGGGATGTTTTATTACATTACTGTTATATAACAGTTATATAGCGAATGAAATATCACCTTTCAAAGACAGTCAAGACAAAGTCCACCTACAGTGCCGAATAGAGTTTTATGTACATTTCTGGTTTTTGGATTCGTTTGAGGGCTGTGAGTTGAATGAGCCACTGAAATTTCCAGAAACATTTCCCTCAAAGATTTTGTGCATTTTGTTGAAACCTTTTTGCTTGGTCGGCTTTGCTGCTCATTTCACGAGCAGAAAGAGCGAAAAGGTACTGGTTTTTATTCTGAGCCAGTCACATGCACTGCAAACTTGAAAGTAATGAAAACCTAGCGCAAGTAAAAAGTTACGAACTTCCATGTTGTTTCGTCTTGGAAGCTCGTGTACTTCGCTCCCCAGCAACCAATATGTTGCGAACGGGTGGGTTTTTTGCCAACTTTTCAAATGGTTATTCCTAAGCATCCAAACACCAGATCTCAACTCCAATCATATGAATGAACAGTGCAAGACATGTCCTTACTTTCCATGTTGTTTCAAAAGATTTCAAAATGTTTCACCTTGGTTCAGTTTGAAAATCGAAAAAACTGATA
>PIVQ01000964.1 GCA_003354055.1 Desulfobacteraceae bacterium
ATTGATCCGGACATGCAGTTTACGGAGATGGGGATGGATTCGATCATCGGTGTGGAATGGATCAAAGCGGTCAATGATGAATTCGGCATGACACTTGAGGCCATAAAAATCTATGATTATCCGAACCTTAGGGACTTTGCGGTTTTTTTGGCAAGGCAATTTGGCGCCAAAAGTGCCAACAGCGCCAGCGGTGCAAAACCCCCCCCTGCGTCACCGGTGCCGATAGCTTCTTTGGAAGAGCTGTTGCAGCAAGTCCAGGATGGCGTCTTGGACATTGACCGGGCGGACCAGCTGTTACAAACACTGAAACATTAATAAAAGCAAGAGATGTTCCGTATTTCACATGAACACACTTTACTGAAAGGTTAATTGATGGAGAAAAAGGAAATATTTGAGCTTGTTGTAAAATATACTTGTGCGGTGATTCCGGAACTGAAATCACATTCGTTTCAACCCGAAGAGACCTTGAAAGAGCTGGGCGCCAATTCGCTCGACCGTACCGACATACTGGATAAGCTCATGGAATCCTTATCCCTTGACATACCCCGGGTGGAGCTTTTCGGAACCAGGGATATCGGTGGATTGGTCGATCTTTTATATCAATATACACTTAAACGTAACTGAGCAAAAAATCCCCTTTGAAGGGGAAATCAAAACCTGCCGCTTTGGGGCGGGTTTTTTATCAGATTTATTATATAGGGAGCAACATGACTATCGTCGGAATCGAAGCAATGAATGTTTACGGGGGAATGGCTTATCTTGACGTTGCGGTGTTGGCCGCCCACCGTAAATTGAACAGCCACCGGTTTGAAAACCTTTTGATGAAAGAAAAAACCGTGGCACTGCCTTATGAAGATCCTGTAACATTTGGTGTAAACGCTGCCAAACCGATCATTGACGCCCTTTCCGATGAGGAGAAAAACAGCATTGAGATGTTGATTACCTGTACGGAGTCGGGAATCGATTTCGGTAAATCCATGAGCACTTACATCCATGATTATCTGGGATTGAAGCGGAATTGCAGGCTGTTCGAACTTAAAAACGCCTGTTATTCGGCTAGTGCCGGATATCAAATGGCGATTAATTTCATTCTATCCGGGACGTCGCAAGGGGCCAAGGCCCTGGTAATCGCAACTGATATTTCACGATTTATCGTTGCCGATGGCGGGGAGGCACTCAGTGAGGACTGGTCGTTTGCGGAACCCAGTTCCGGGGCGGGAGCAGCGGCTATGCTGATCGGCGCTTCCCCTGTTGTCTTCCAGGCGGACGCCGGGGCCAACGGTTATTACGGTTATGAAGTCATGGATACATGCAGACCCATCCCCGATTCCGAAGCCGGGGACTCGGATTTGTCGTTAATGTCCTACCTGGACTGCTGTGAGAAATCGTTTCAGGAATACTGCAAGCGGGTTACCGGCGTTGATTATCGGAATACCTTTCATTACCTTACCTTCCATACCCCTTTCGGGGGGATGATAAAAGGTGCCCATCGCACCATGATGCGGAAAACGGCAAAAGCCGATCCATCAGAAATTGAAGCGGATTTCCAGCAGCGGGTAGCACCCGGGCTGGCCTATTGCCAGCGCGTGGGAAATATTATGGGGGGAACAGTGTTTCTTTCCCTTGCCGGCACCATTGATCACGGCGTCTTTGATGCGCCAAAAAGGATCGGTTGTTTTTCCTACGGTTCCGGCTGCTGTTCCGAGTTCTACAGCGGTGTGGTAACGCCGGAAGGCCAGAAATTGCAGCACGGTTTTAAAATAGAAGAACGGTTAAACCAGCGCTATTGCTTATCCATGGATGAATACGAGGCCCTGCTGAAGGGAAGCTTTGCTGTGAAATTCGGCACCCGGAATGTAAAATCGGATTTTGATTCGGTCCCCGGCCTGAACCTTTCCCAAGGGAGCGGAAAGCTTCTGTTTCTGGAAGAAATCAAGGAGTTTCATCGGGAATACAGGTGGTGCTAATGGATTATAAAACGGTTAACGTCCGCTTTGACGGACCTGTTTGTTTTTTGCAGTTGAACCGCCCTGAGGCAGGCAATGCCATTAATGCGCTTATGGTCGAAGAGTGCTGGCAGGTATTGCAGGCATGCGAAGAATCGGCCACTATCGTTGTTCTGGAAGGATTGCCGGATGTTTTTTGTGCTGGCGCCGATTTTTCGGAAATAACGGATAAGGTCAAAAGCGGGCAGGCGGCTCCGGATCCCGAACCTTTGTATGACCTGTGGTTGAAACTTGCCACCGGACCCTATGTCACGATTGCACATGTCAGGGGGAAGGTGAACGCCGGGGGTGTCGGGTTTGTCTCGGCATGTGATATCGCACTTGCAGACGACAAAGCTGTTGTCAGCCTTTCGGAGTTGTTGTTCGGGCTGTTTCCGGCCTGTGTCCTTCCGTTCCTCATCCGGCGCGTCGGTTTTCAAAAGGCCCATTATTTGACGCT
>PIVQ01000965.1 GCA_003354055.1 Desulfobacteraceae bacterium
CTGTCGGGAAAAGGGTTAACCACCCACCCGTATCGAGTGTTGCGTGATTGGGAAGGATAGACATACCGTCGAACGACCCACACGAAGCGTACACAGAGAATCATGCAGGCCGTAGGGGAGACCGCGCTCCCTGAAGTGCTGGCATAGCTTCGAAACCTAAATTAAATTTTCCGGCTGCCGAGGGGTTTAACTTTCACCGAAGGCAATACAAGATCATCCGTTTATGGTGAGGATGTTAAGGGCCGGCGGAGTTTTCAAACCGTGGCATGTATGAAGAGACGTACACAAGAACTTGGGAGGCCCAAGGGGACCAGCCCTTCTGGGGTCGGCACGTAGAGCGCCTCGGCGTCGGGCCGTCTCCAATACCACAGAAAAGGCTAACCGTTGAACGTCTCTGCCACGCTATAGACGTGGTGATGAATGACTCAATTATGCGCCAAAATGCTGCTGCATTGGGCAACCGTCTTCAAAAGGAGAACGGCACATCTAATGCGGTAAAATTCATAAATCAATGGATGAGCAATGAATCCGGCGGATACCATACGTAATTTCAACAAGTGAAATGCTGCCGGATAAACCGCAGATTTCAATAGTTATTTTTTTTATAAGAGAATTGAACAATGGAATATGCATCGGGAATAATAAAATTAAAGCCAGGCACAGAAGAAAAAGTCGAAGAGTGGCGAAGTACTATAGCATCACGTCTTGATGAGGCTGCGGCAACTCTTCAAGATGAAGAGGTTCAAATTGAATCATGGTTTAAGATTGAAATAAACGGAGATAAGTATCTCCTTTGGTATCTTCGTGCTAAATCAATAAAGAGGGTGTTTGAAGTTTCTATGCAATTGAAGCATCCAATTGACAAATTTCACTATGAACTCATGGCTGAGATCACTTCCGAAAATGGTAATATCTCGGCAGAACCGTTAATCGACATACCACGTGAATAAATACCACAATGCAAATGCAGCCTGTGCTCGTACCTCGCCTGGCTGATTTGCGACGTTAGGTTTAATTGTGAAATTACTCGAGAATCAAACCTAACACCCCAAGGCAGCGGATGCTTTGCACCGCAGCCTTTGGGTATTATACGTTTGCCAAGACGAGATTAAATTTCGGAGAAATCGACATGAAAAAACAGTATGTTTACAACCAACTCATGGATGTCAAATTTGAGCATCAGGAACTGATTGACATATCGAGTATTGTTAATGAGTGTGGTGACAAATGGTTTAATCAAACACTAACACGGATAAACGATAGCGTTGCCAGAATTGGCATCGTGCAAGGCGAGTACCACTGGCATACGCATGAAGATGATGACGAGTTTTTCTTTGTATTGAGCGGCAAGCTCTTTATCGACTTGAAAGACAAGACGATCGAGTTACATCCGCATCAGGGCGTGACAATATCGAAGGGCACGGCACACCGTCCGCGAGCTCCTGAAAAAACTGTCATGCTAATGGTCGAAACTGCTGCAATAGATCCTATCGGCAATGATGCAATCAGCGTATAACAATGCAAATTAACTCGGACTGGGAAAAGCTGCGCGGCTGATTAGCGCCGTTAGGCAGAAGGAATCAACTCGAGTATTTCTTGATTATAATAAAATGAGGTACAAATGGTTCAGAGCTATTTTTAGAGAAAAATAAGGATTTCACTTGTCTTAATTGCTATCCTGCTTTTTTCAAGTTCCTGTACGTCTACATATTTAGGCCGTTTATTCATTTGGAATTTTAATGGTTATGACGGATACAAAAAATACCCTATACAGCAGGTTCAAAATGGTTCCACTATTCATAAATTTGAAAAAAGCAAAAAATCACTTTTGTCCTCCCATAAACTCCATGATGGAGAACTGCCCCCACATAAAAATTTCGAAGAATTACTAAAGGACAATGAGACCACCTCATTTATCGTGATTAAAAATAATACGATCTATTATGAAAAGTATTTCCATGGAACATTCAGGGATTCAATTCGCCCGGCTTTTTCCGTTTCAAAATCAGTACTTTCTCTTCTTATTGGGATTGCTATTGATGAGGGTAAAATTGGTAGTATTCATGATCTAATCTCAGATTATCTTCCTGAACTCAAAGACAATGAATTATTCCCCATCACAATACAACAGTTATTAACAATGAGTTCCGGGATTGAACATTGTCAGAGTTACGGTTTTCTTCCATGGGGCAGCGATATACGAGTGGGTATGAGCCCTGATGTTCAAGATTTTGTTCTTTCATTAAAATCAGAAGAAAAACCCGGGCAGTCATTTTTATACCATAACCAGATACCAATTTTACTTGCCATGATTTTAAAGCGAGCCACAGGGAAAACCATTTCCCAATACACGGAAGAAAAATTATGGAAACCTTTGGGGATGGAATATTCAGCCTTTTGGATTTTAGATAGCCAGGAGGCAAAATTTGAAAAAACAGACGGTGG
>PIVQ01001827.1 GCA_003354055.1 Desulfobacteraceae bacterium
TATGGGGAGATGGGGGCAAGTCAAAACTCAAGGAACGCGATTTTCCCGCGTTGACCTTTCCCGGTTTTACCCAGTTGGCAAAATATTCAGTGATCCATTTCCCGGCCTGATCCGGGTCAAAATTACCATACAGGGTGAGCACGATGTTGGCCGGATGATAATACTGGTCGTAAAACCGTTTCACTGTTTTCGGGGTTGCCTGTTTTAAGTCCTGTTCAAGACCGATGACCAGGCCCTCATATCCGGAACCGTGGGTCACTTTTCTGGCAAAAGTCGCCAGGGCTGATGCATAGGGTTGGTTATCCAGATTAGCGGCTTTTTCCTCCAGCACGGTGGCAACCTGGTTCTTCAGTTTATCCTGCGTCATGACAAGGTGTTTAAGCCGATCCGATTCAAGCCATAACACCTGTTTTAAGGCATGGGGCGGGCAGGTGGCATGATAGGACGTCACATCAAAGGATGTAAAGGCATTGGCAGTCCCTCCCGCCTGTTCGATAACCCTGAAGTACGCCCCGTCCTCAGCCCTGGGAGTGCCTTTGAACATCATGTGCTCAAACAAATGGGCATATCCTGACTCACCGGGTTGTTCATC
>PIVQ01000966.1 GCA_003354055.1 Desulfobacteraceae bacterium
GCCGTTTCTCGGAAAAATTGACTTCCCGGCTGTTTTCATTGAGCAATCTCAGCTTGCCTTTTTTCTCGCTTAAAATAACCGCAGATATAATTTTTTGCTGATCTATATATTCTACAATGCTGCCAATTTTCATGGGAGGGACAATAGCAGGAAGGGGGGGCAAAGTCAAATGTCACAAACCGCCTTCCGCCTTGAAAATTAGCCCTGTATACGTTAGGATACAGCCATGAGTAAGATAGAGAAAAACAAAAAAAATATGGAAAAGATAAAGAAAAAAAATGACTTGCCCGTGTTTGGGTCCGACCGTGATTTTTTAACGGCGTTTTTAAGTGAAACGGGGCCTAGCAAAACAACGGATGATGAAAAAGAAAAAAGAGGTACAAGCCGGAAAAATAAACATGGTCTTCCCTTTATCGAGGATTATGAAACCCGGTTTCTGCAGGAATCAGAGTCAGGGACAGACCCGGGTGAAGAGGAAACGCTGACAGACGGTAAGGAAATTCCGCCTGAAGAGGAAGATTTTGCACAGCTTCTGGATGACTCTTTTAAATCCAGGAAACCGTCCAAAGCCACTCCTAAGCCCGTGCCTTTGAAGCGCCGGCTTAAAAAATACCCTCCTCCGGAAGCCGATCTGGACCTTCACGGGTTTACAGCTATTGGGGCTGAGGCCAAGGCAAAATCCTTTATTCACAGCGCTAAACACCAGGGCTTTTTTACGCTGCGTATCATTGTCGGAAGGGGGCTTCATTCCCAGGAAGGGCCTGTGCTGCCCCATGTGATCGAAGATCTGCTTAAACTGATGAAAAAGGAAAAGATTGTTCTCGCATATGAATGGGAAAGCCGAAAAAAGCCTAAGACGAATAAGGGCAATAGCGGTGCCGTTCTTGTTTACATGAACCAGTTCAACGATTGAGGCGGCGCATCATAAATAAACCACCCAGGTAGTTGGCGTGGCTTTTCCAGTCACGGCTATCCACTCAGGGTGTTTACTTTTACAAGGCTTATTTTAATTTGAGCCACGCCTTAGCTGGTATTTTCTGACCGCCTTATTATGATCCCGCAGGTTTTTTGAGAACTTATGGGTGGTATCGTTTTTTGAGACAAAAAAGATATAATCGCTTTTTGTAGGATAGAGGGCTGCCTCTATTGCCAGGGCGCCCGGATTGGCAATGGGACCCAATGGAAGACCGTACATTTGATAAGTGTTATAAGGGGTTTTCCTTCGAAGATGCTTGTACCGGATCCGGCCGTGATAATCATCCACCCCGTAAATCACAGTGGGATCACTTTCCAGACGCATTCTTTTTTTTAGACGGTTGTGGAAAACCGAAGCGATCAGTGGGCGTTCCGAGGCATCACCGGTCTCTTTTTCAATGATTGAGGCCAGGGTAACGATTTCATGGACACTGAATCCTAAGCTTTTTGCCCGTTTCTCCCATGTTGCATTAAATACCTGGGTAAATGTCGTCACCATTTTTTTGATCACGGCACGGCAGGTGGTTCCTTTGGGAAAGTAATAGGTATCCGGATAGAGGTAGCCTTCCAGAGTATGGCCCGTCAGGTTCAGGTCTCTGATAAATTCTTTGTCCCGGCTAAGACCTAAGAATGTCTCCCGGGTGCAGAGGTTCGCCTTCTGCGCCAACAGGGCAGTTTCATCCATATTCAGGCCTTCGGGCACCGTAAATCGATAGAGCTTGACCCTGCCTGATAAGAGGGCGGCCAGAATCCGGTCAGGCGGCAGTGCCGGGGAAATCACATACTCACCCGCCTTGATGCGGGTTGCGGCCTTTTTGTACAGGGTATAGAGTTTGAACCTGCGAGGGTCGGTAATCAAACCCTCGCGATTTAAATTCCGGGCAATGGTATCAAGACTCTGTCCAGGTGTTATGGTAAATACCTGTGGTTTACCGTCGGTCACTGCCGGCGTATCCAGAAATGCCTTCATCCAGATCAGTCCGGCTACTGCTGCTGCCAGAACAATAAAGACGACTCCGGCAAGAATACAACCGATAATCTTTTTCTTTGAACTATTTGTCTTTTCTGGGGTTTTATTTTCCGGCATCGGTTTATTTGTTTTGGGGTCCATATAAAAAGGTCTGTCCGATATAACATCGGACAGACCTTTATTTACTTAAAACAGATTTACCTATTTGGCAATGGGAAAATCCGTATCCGGGTTGTAACAGATCCTACAGCAGTTGAGACAGCGCTCTGCTTCTCTGTGTGCCTCAGCTTCAGGCAGTACCAGATCGACCTCAACCATGGAGTCCAGGCGTTGGTCAACATGGAGTTCCGGCATCTTGGCCCGTTTAATCTGACGGACACCGTCCACAGAGGTGAAGATGGATTCATGGATCCGTTTCTGTTGTAGAGAGTCTTTAGGCGGTTCAACCGGTTTACCTTTCAGGAACAGATCAATAGACCGGGCAGCACGCCTTCCGC
>PIVQ01001828.1 GCA_003354055.1 Desulfobacteraceae bacterium
CGCTGGCTAGCGATTTATCTAAAAAATCATAGTTTATCTTGTTGCTGTTTGTATTAGTATACCCTAAATGTTTTTTTGCAGTAATAAGAAAAAACAAGTATCTTATACTTAATTACCTATCAAAAAACTAAATATAATTATGAAAAAGATAAATAAACTTATACTAATTTTGTTATTTAGCTTTAGCAATGCTAAGGCTACTACTAAGCCTAATCTCTTAATGCAAAGCGTAGAAAAACTCAGACTAAAAGAACTAGAAGAACGAAAAGATATAAGAGATATAAAAAGTATAGATGAGCTATTGGAAAAACAACAAAAACAACGACAAGACTACACTGAACTGTGGAAATTGAGACGAGCAAAACAAAACAAACCAATATTAGGCCTATCATACGGACACCCAGAAATAGAAACGGAACGAATGGAATTTATAGAAAGAACCTACCAAAAACAAAAGCTACCCAACGAGAACCAAACAGAAAATAAGAGTAGTAAAAAAGGTTCCTACTTCGAATGGGCATATTCTTTTATACCTGGAAACTCTTTAAAAAAAAAGTAAGTCAAAGAGTAGAAACAATAGTCAGTAAGGTTA
>PIVQ01000967.1 GCA_003354055.1 Desulfobacteraceae bacterium
TTGGTTTTGGAGAAATGCCCCTTTATTTCGGGGTTCTGTTTGCACTTGGGTGTTCCATGCTTTTAGGCATCTTGCTGCTGGAGCTTCCGCCTTTTATTCTTGGAATGTCCGGATTTTTCCTTGTCGCAATGGCAGAAGTACTGCTCCCGGAAACAAAAGGATATGTCCTATACCCGCTTCATCTTCGGATCTGGCTGATTCCCGGATTCACCCCGGGCGCGGGTATGTTTGTCCTCTATCCTATTATGCCCTGGCTGGGTGTGACATCACTTGGAATGGCATTTGGCAAATACCTTAACTCGTGTTCGACAGCTGTAGATATACGAAAATGGAAAAGCCCCGCCAATCAAGGGATATAGCTATCCACCCCAAATGGCGTAGTGCCTACAAAATCAGGGCTTGGATTTGATGGATTTAATCTTTTGGGGAGGCCGTATCTTTAGCTTTTTAAGTATCTTACGCTGAGTATTCGTCAATTCTGTGTACTGTAGTATACGGCTATCTTTATGCAAAAATTTTCCTAAATGAAGGCGTTCCATTTCGGCACGCACCTTCGGCCAGGTCATACCGGTCTCCAGTTCCGTAATCCGCACCAAGAGCAAGGCAAGCCAGCAAAGCATGACATGGGAGCGGATGCGGTCGTCTTTGGTGTGATACACCGGCCTGAGAGACAAGGTCGATTTTAAGGTGCGGAAAGCCCGTTCGACTTCCATGAGTTGCTTATAGCCAAGGGCGATGTCCTCTGCAGACAGGCTCTTGTCGCTGGTGCTTAAAAGGTATTTGCCATCCAGCTTCTCTGCCTGCCTTATTTTGGCCTTATCAACCTTCAACCTGCCCGACTTCAGCTCCTTGAGATATCTGCCCATAGACCTGTGGGCCAAGAGGGCATATTTTGTTTTGAGCAATGCCTTGCCCGTTCGTTTACTCAGGGCTTCCAGTTCTGCTTCGATACGTTCCAGATTTCTCTTTCGAACATGTTTATCATGTTCCGCCTGTTCTGGGTTATACGCAATGACAAATCGACGCCTGCCACTGCCTTCACCAACAAAGACCTCCTTGATATGAAGGTTCTCTTTGATGACTTTAAAGCGCCCGCCCCGATTCAGGGCTTCTTCATTTATATTTGTACCTCTGAGCTTTTCACCGAGGATGTATTGCCCACCAGCTCTTTGCAGGTTGCGCCGGTTCTCTTCACTGGTCATTCCACGATCCATGGCCCAGATAACGTTACCCAGCTTCCAGTTATTCAAATCCTTTTGTACCTGGTCAACGCACTTGGCATCGTTCTGGTTCCCGGGTAAGACCCAGCATCGGACAGGGATGCCTTCTCTTGTCACAGCCAATCCTATAGTGACCTGGGGTAGGTCATCTCTTTTGTGTTTGGATTTACCAAACGCTAATAGTTCTGAGTCTCCGGGGTCATCCATTTCAAAATAGGTGTTGGTGGTATCAAAAAAAACCAGATCCACTGTAAGGTTCAGCAGCTGGGCAGTTGCCCAGAAAACTTTTTTCTGAATGGCTTCTTCATGCTTAAGCAGAAAATCCATGCTCCGGTAAAGGTGTTGAACCTTGATAGGCTGTTCAATATCCAGGTGAACATCCTTATCAACCCATTCTTCAACAGCCAGCTTAGAAGAAGGTGCCAGAGCCCTGTTGGCAACCATGGCGAAGATCGCATCGCCAATAGGCGCCTTAAAAGCTCTGTCTTTCAATGCTTTGGCAAGACAACCATCAATGCCAATACGCTTCCACAGACCATTCAGTAGGAGTGCCCCGCCAGCTGGTTGGCTGGATATGAACTTGAGATCTGTGCCCTGGGTTCCCAGCGCCTGTTCGTCTTCAGGGCTTATGAACCGGCTCAGGCTGCTGACAAGACGTTTGAGAGCCGCCACATCAAGCTGGTCCCGCCGTCCGAATGAGTAGACGACCTCGGCCCGGGAATAGCCTTTTTCAGGGTGGCGGGTATTGTGGGCCAATTGAATATATTCAACCTCAGACCCATCCTTGTTCCGTCGTTTTATGGTGCGTACATACATGCCCATACAAAAAGCATGTATTTTGCTTTATGTCAAGTGTTAACTCGCAAGTCGTGTGCCTACAGGTTTTGGTGTCAAAGCCAGGAGTTGGCCTGATTTTATTAGGTTTTTTTACAAAAATCGGGAAAAATGAACCTACAACTGTCGAACACGAGATAAAGATCAGAATCTTGGTCTGCACAACTTGATAGGAATCCTAAAAGAGCGTTAACATTACGTTTCTCAATAGCTATCTTTTGAAATTCATCATACAAAATTTGCCATAATTGTTTCCTATCTCCCCACCCATCTGTAATTCCACGACAAAAGGTTTGTACCCGGTTATTAGTTGAAGAAACAATAAGCGGATTAAGAGACAAACAATTTTCCGGTATTGTTACAGGGAGTGATTATCGTGTTCCTAA